>NZ_NOLI01000085.1:0-35743 GCF_002245975.1 Nostoc sp. 'Peltigera membranacea cyanobiont' 213
CAGGGGGAGTAGGGGGAGAAAATACTTGTTCATCTCCTAAAATTGTTGGTGGTCGTTATGGTCTTTCTTCTAAAGAATTTACGCCGGCGATGGTGAAGGGGATTTTTGATAATCTTGCTGAAGCTAAACCGAAGAATCATTTTACGATTGGGATTAATGACGATGTTACTTACACTTCTCTAAAATTTGACTCCAAATTCTCTACAGAATCGGATAATGTTGTTCGGGCAATGTTCTATGGGTTGGGTTCAGATGGTACTGTTGGGGCTAACAAAAACTCTATCAAGATTATTGGTGAAGAAACCGACAATTACGCCCAAGGCTACTTTGTCTACGATTCCAAGAAATCTGGCTCGATGACTGTCTCTCACCTCCGCTTCGGGAAAGAGCCAATTCGTTCTACCTACTTGATTGACCAAGCTAACTTTATTGGTTGTCATCATTGGGGATTTCTGGAACGCATAGATATTTTGAAAGCTGCTATTCCTGGAGCGACTTTGCTACTTAACAGTCCTTATGATGCAGATAGCGTCTGGGAATATTTGCCGCTCAAAGTGCAGCAGCAAATTATCGATAAGCATTTGAAGTTATACATCATAAATGCTAGCCAAGTTGCTCGTGAAAGTGGCATGGGTGGCAGAATTAACACCATTATGCAGGTCTGTTTCTTTGCTTTGGCGGGAGTCTTGCCGCAAGAAGAAGCGATCGCTAAAATCAAACAAGCGATTGATAAGACCTATGGTAAAAAAGGCGCTGAAGTTGTCCGTATGAATCTACAAGCCGTAGACAATACTCTAGACAACTTGCATAAAGTAGATGTCCCACAAACAATTCTCAGCACAGACGCGATTAATCGCGTCTCCACTCTTAACTCCGCTCCCGAATTTGTGCGGGAAGTGCTAGGCAAAATCATGGTATGGGAAGGTGATGATTTAGCTGTTAGCACACTACCAGTTGATGGCACATTTCCCGTAGGTACTGCCAAATGGGAAAAACGTAACGTTGCTGAAGAGATACCTGTGTGGGAGCCGGATGTCTGCGTTCAGTGTGGGAAGTGTGTGATGGTTTGTCCCCATAGTGCCATCCGTGCAAAAGCTTATCAGGCGGATGAGTTAGTCAATGCACCAGGAACCTTTAAATCAACAGGTGCAAAAGATAAAGACTTTGCCAATCAAAAATTTACCATTCAAGTTGCCCCAGAAGACTGCACTGGATGTACCATTTGTGTAAATATTTGCCCTGCTAAAGATAAATCTGAGCCATTGCGGAAAGCGATTAACATGGCACAGCAGTTGCCTTTACAAGAGCAAGAGCGGAAAAACTGGGATTTCTTTTTGAGTTTACCTAATCCTGACAGGCGATCGCTAAAATTAAGCCAGATCCGCCAACAACAACTGCAAGAACCTTTATTTGAATTCTCTGGTGCTTGTGCGGGTTGTGGTGAAACACCTTATTTAAAACTATTAACCCAATTGTTTGGCGATCGCGCCGTCATCGCCAATGCTACAGGTTGTTCCTCAATCTATGGTGGAAATCTCCCCACCACGCCTTGGACAACAAACGCCGAAGGACGCGGCCCGGCGTGGTCTAATAATCTATTTGAAGATAACGCCGAATTCGGTTTTGGCTTCCGCCTTTCCCTGGATAAACAAGCTGAGTTTGCGGCGGAATTGTTGCAACAGTTGGGGAGTGAAATAGATGAAAACCTTGTCTATTCCATTCTGAAAGCTGAACAAAAATCTGAGGCTGACATTTGGGAACAGCGCGAAAGAATAGAACTGTTGCAGCAAAAGTTAGATGAAATTGTTACTTTCGATCCTAACCTCAAATCTAAAATCCAAAATCTCAAATCCCTTGCCGATTACTTGGTAAGAAAAAGCGTCTGGATTGTTGGCGGTGACGGTTGGGCTTATGATATTGACTTTGGCGGCATCGATCATGTCATTGCCAGTGGTCGAAATGTCAACATTTTGGTGATGGATACAGAAGTGTATTCTAATACAGGCGGTCAATCTTCTAAAGCTACGCCACGAGCCGCAGTTGCTAAATATGCCGCCAGTGGTAAGCCTGCACCGAAGAAAGATTTAGGGATGATTGCGATGACATACGGAAATGTCTACGTAGCGAGTGTAGCTCTTGGTGCTAGAGACGAACATACCCTCAAAGCATTTTTGGAAGCAGAGGCTTATAATGGGCCATCAATAATTATTGCTTACAGCCATTGCATCGCCCACGGCATTAACATGACTACCGGGATGAATCATCAAAAAACTCTGGTAGAATCAGGTCGGTGGTTGTTGTATCGGCATAATCCAGAATTGCTTAACCAGGGTAAAAATCCATTGCAATTGGATATGCGATCGCCAACACAACCGGTAGAACATTCAATGTATCAAGAAAATCGCTTCAAAATGCTCACTAAGAGTAAACCGGAAGTAGCCAAGCACTTGTTAAAACAAGCCCAAACTGAGGTAGATGCCCGTTGGCAGATGTACCAATATTTGGCAAAACGTGAGATCGTTTGAACATCTATGCTGGTTTTGATGACAAACATCAGCGATTTCTACGACAGACGTAGCTGCGGCATCATTATCTGAAAATTACAAATAATATCATGTCCGCTTGATTGCTTATTAAACCCGAAGAACCCCACCCCGCCAAAGCTATGCTTTGTCTCCCCTCCCCGCTTGCGGGGAGGGGTTCTTTTATTATGGGTAATTTAGCGGACACGATATCAGAGGATGTTTGAGATAGACATGGGGTATGCTAAGGAAATCTAAATAAAGCACCCTGCATTAAACAAAAATTGCAACCCAGATCCCCGACTTCTTTAAGAAGTCGGGGATCTAAATCATCATTTCTATTCTTCCACTTTTTCTAATTAGCGATCGCTGGCAATTTTCTGGAGATATTCGATTCGTTGCTGAGTCTTTTTTTTCTCTCCGTTACTGCCCGTAACTAATTCAGACTGTGCAAGGTCTTTAATTAAAGTTGCCCCAGCCTGACCCAGTTTACCATTACTGGTTGCTTTCAATGCTTCTTCGAGTGCTTCATACCATAGCTCGTTTTCAGCATAATAATTTACGCTTTCGGTAATGCTAGTAAATTGCCTCTTAGCGAGTGATTCAGGATTGATGACAGTAAATTCTGCACGTCTAACAATCGGATTATTTTCGCAGTCAATTGCAATTTGCCATAAATATGTTTTACCCACTGTAAGTTCGGGGTAATCAAGGGGAAGTTTTAGCTTGTTAATTCCGATTATTGTTGGTATTTCTTCAACTTTGCCAATTTCTTTAGGGGTTGCATTTGAATCAAATTCAAACAGCCGGAATTTCACATTTTGGGAACTTGGCATATACCAAACTAACATGGGGCGTGTGGAAGCGGTTTTACCGATAAATGTATGAGGTGCAAGCTGTGTCAGTGGGATACCACCGTTACCTGAACATCCACGCCGGCCACCTGTACGGGAATATCCACTGGCTGGTTTGCGATCGCCTGGTTTAGGGTTAAACTCAGCAAATGCTGGAATTGCTGTCATCAAAAAAACCACGCCTACAAGTAAGCTTGTAAGTCTGCGGTTCTTTCGCCAAAATCCCAAATGTTGATAACTCATGGTAGATGTTGTTGATTGTAGGGCGATCTGAAACTTTTAAAACTCTTACTCTTTTTCTATTTTCGTGAGGCAAATCATGATTTAAGAAAATTGCCCCTTTATATTCCTCGATATCCTCTTTGAAGTATTTGCCTATTTTAATTGGATATGAATTTTCGATCTATGCAGAAAAGTGTAAATCTACAGACTTGAGCTTACTATACTTGAATTATATTGAGTATTTGTAGGGTGCGTTACGCAAAACGCTAACGCACCCTACGTATCTGTTCAAAAATCAAATCGGATTTTTATATTAGGGGTTATTATTACCAAGATATTTGGCTTTTAATTCTTCTAATTCTTCATCTATTTTGCTTTTACTAGTAGGCTGAGATGTCGGGGTTGCTGGTTGTATTTTATGTGGTTGAGGTTTGTTGCCACCCAAAAATTGAGTTTTCATTTCCTCTAATTCTCGATCGATTTGACTAGGAGATGGCGAGACAAATGCGGGTGGAGAATTAGGTGAAGATTGAGGGATCGGTTTTGAGGCGATCGCTGGCGCGGCTGCGACTTGCGACTGGTGATTTAAGTCTTTGAGAACTTCATCTACTGTTTGATAACGCCGAATGGGAATACTTTCTAGCATCTTGTTGAGAATGCGGCTCAACTGATTACTGATGGGAGTTTTCAAGTATTGCTGCCAAACCCAAGTATCATTGTTGGTATCATAGGAATCAAAGGGCGATCGCTGGGTTAATAAATTAACACAAGTCGCACCCAAACTGTAAATATCGCTGGCGAAAACAGCCCTACCTCTCATTTGCTCAGGGGCAACATATTCAGGACTACCAATACTTGTACCAGTTTTATTTAAGGCAGTGCCAGTGGCAGATTTAGCCGCACCAAAATCTACTAATACTAGTTTGCGATCGCTCTCCCGTAAAATGATGTTTTCTGGCTTAATATCGCGGTGAATTACGTGTCTCGCATGACAAAATTGCAAAACTGACAATAAATCATTTAATAGTTGCCGGATTTGCGTTTCATTAAAAGCACCCCTATGTGCCAATTCCTGGGCTAAGTTGTGCCCGTCGATAAATTCTTGTACAAGATATTGCCGAGCTTCTTGGGTAAAATATGCCAGGAGTTCGGGAATTTGGGGATGTTTGCCCAATTCATCTAACTGCACCGCTTCTTGGTTAAATAACTCTACAGCTTTTGCAAGAGTGTTAGTGCCTTGGGATTGGGGATAAAATTGCTTAATTACGCAGCGTGGTTTTGAGGGTTTATCCTCATCCACAGCTAAGAAAGTTTTGCCAAAACCACCTTGTCCGATTGGTTTGATAGCACGGTAACGTTCTTTGAGGAGTAACTTAGAACCGCAAGTCCGGCAAAACTTGACATCAGTAGGATTTTCAGGCTTGGGACAATGGGGATTAAGGCAGTAGCTCATATAGGCGATCGCTCTTATATGTTCTTATTTTCTCCTGTCCCAGGCAAAAGGGTGTAATTAACAGATTTTAAATTTTGGATTTTGGATTTGTGTCACCCACAAAAGGAACGTGACTTGGATTTAAGACTTGTCTAACTTATGCTATTTTTTTGTTGAGAAAGAGGAGTTTTTTGGGGTTAGAAAAACTATTGCTGATATCTGGTGCGGAAAATCTAAAATTGGCTCTGTCATGACTCATAATCGAGTGCGATCGCTTTGGGTTAAGCTATGAGCGATCGCACTGCTAAACTACCCCATACCTTCCATAACTGGATGGAAGTAGAAGGCGAACCCCAATACTGTATAGGCAGCTAATAATAAAGTGCCTTCGAGCCAATTGGATTTACCATCAGAACTAATACTGTTGGCAATCAACACTGATACAACCACAGCTACTAATTCAAAGGGTTTGAAATCCAAATCCATTGGTTTACCCAATATCCGTCCAGCTATCACCAACACGGGCGCGACAAATAGGGCAATTTGCATACTCGATCCCACAGCTACCGAAAGGGAAAGATCCATCTTATCTTTCATTGCTACGGTGACTGCTGTGGCGTGTTCAGCCGCGTTACCGACGATGGGAACTAAAATCACCCCTGTAAACAGCGCCGTCAAACCTAGTTGAGATGTAGCCACTTCTAGAGAATCGACCAACATTTCTGACTCAATTGCCACAAGCAAGGTACAGATTAGCAGCACCCCAACCCATAACTTCATATTTGGTTTAGCGTGAGGGATTTCCTCTTCTTCTGTCTCCACTACACCCACATCATATAGATAAGAGTGGGTTTTCATCGAAAATAGCAGCGTTAGGGCATAAACCAGAATTAATACAACAGCAACAGCAATAGAAAGATTTTGCAGTGTTTCTTCGTTAATTCCTTGAGAAGTATAATTCATCGCCGTTGGCATCAAAATGGCAATTACTGCCAAATTCATCGAAGCAGCATTCACCCGCGCCACAATTGGCTGAAATGTCTGTTCTTTGTAGCGCAGTCCTCCCAAAAGCATCGAGAAACCCATTACCAGTAGTAAGTTGCTGATAATCGATCCCGTGATACTGGCTTTAACTACATCTATTAAACCAGCATTCAGCGCTACTAGGGCGATAATTAATTCTGTTGCATTGCCAAAGGTGGCGTTTAACAACCCCCCCAATGATGGCCCCACTACCACAGCAATTTCTTCTGTGGCTGTACCCATCCAAGCTGCTAAGGGCAAAATTGCTAATCCAGCTGTAATGAAAACTAACAATTCTCCCCACTCCAGAAAGTGGGCTGCTAGGGAAACTGGGATAAACAGTAATAAAACGAAAAGAATAATGTTTTTGGTTGACATTTGTTGTTTTGGGTTGAGGGTATCATTCACAGCGAGCAATCCTAAATTTTAAATTTGGGGTGTTGAATTAACAATTACTTTCACTCAGCACTCCGACATGATACTCTCAACCGTCTGTAGAGCAATTCAGAAATTGTACTGTTTTCGGTTCATTACAGAGGATGTAAAATAAGATTGCGATTTAAGGAGTTTTCGTAATTTTTTGTTGCAAAAGTATGAATTTGAGCCAAATTATTACACCAAGAATGGGGTTTAATGTATTAAAAGACAATTAAATTTTTGATTTAGCGCTGCTAACGAAAAAACCCCTAACTGAGCCTTTGTTCAATGGCTAATTACTTTGAGCCTTCAGGCAATGGGCTGGGCCATAACGCAGATTTCCCACTACAATGAGAAAGATTTGTCAAAAATTTTGTTGGATTTCATATTCATAGTTCTTGTTTATACCGGATTTTGCGCCGAAGCCATTGGAGAAAGGTTTACGCACAATGTTTTCGGTGCAACTACAAGTTTTTGTTTTGGATAAATATACATGACTTCTGCTGACCAAATGCCAGCTAGCTCTGGCTCAACGTTAACATTACATTCAGATCCCAATAACACCAAAGAAAGCGATCCCCTGAGAAAGGCTAATGGTGTTTATGTGACGGTGCATGGTCATTTTTACCAGCCACCAAGGGAAAACCCTTATCTGGACGCAATTGAACGCCAACCGAGCGCTGCACCTTTCCATGATTGGAATGAGCGGATTCATTGGGAATGCTATCGCCCGAATGCCTTTGCCAGAGTCTTAAATGACCAAGGTGAAGTAGTGGGGATCGTCAATAATTACGAGTATTTCAGTTTTAATATCGGCCCAACGCTGATGTCGTGGCTAGAACGCTACGATGTGGAGGTTTATCAGCGAATTCTAGAGGCGGATGCCAAGAGTAGCCAACGCTTGGATGGTCACGGCAATGCGATCGCGCAAGTATACAATCACATCATCATGCCTCTGGCGAACGATCGCGACAAATATACCCAAATTCGCTGGGGTAAAGAGGACTTCCGCTCCCGCTTTGGCCGCGATCCCGAAGGGATGTGGTTAGCGGAAACTGCTGTAGATTACGCCACCCTAGAAGCCCTTGTTGCTGAGGGGATTCGCTTCATTATCCTTGCACCGTCTCAAGCATTGCGTTGCCGTCCCCTCCCCACAGAAGATCGTTCCCATCCTGAATGGATCGAAGTTGGTGGTAGTCAAATTGATTCCACCCGTCCCTATCGTTGTTATTTGAAGCCCACACTAAACACTTCATCTTCACCTCTAAGTGCGATCGCCGATAGCCCCAAAGATGGCAGTAGAGAAGAATTACCCTACATTGATATCTTTTTCTACGATGGCCCGATATCGCGGGACATGGGTTTTAGTGATGTCGTTTATAATTCCAGTCATTTTGCCGGACGGATCGGTTCAGCAGTGCGTGGGGATCATCGTCCAGCCCAGTTAATCTCTGTGGCGACGGATGGGGAAACCTTCGGACATCACAAAAAAGGGACTGAGAAAACTTTAGCCTACGCCTTTACCAAAGAGTTTCCTCAACAAGGTTGGACAGTAACGAACTTCGCCCACTATCTCAGCTTAAATTCTCCCGGTTGGGAAGTGGAATTGAAGTCAGTCACAGCCTGGAGTTGCGCCCACGGTGTCGGCAGATGGGAAGATGACTGTGGTTGCGGTGGAGAAGGTGGTGTTTGGCATCAGAAATGGCGTCGTCCCCTGCGGGATGCCCTAAATTGGCTGCGGGATAAGCTCACTGAGGTGTATGAGGAACATGGCAGGCAGTTATTTCGCGATCCCTGGCAAACACGAGATGAATATATCCAAGTCATGCGCGATCGCTCTGCTGCCAATGTTAACCGTTTTCTCGCCCGCCATCAAACCCACAAACTAACAGCAGCCGAACAAGTAGACGCTTTGCGCCTATTAGAAATGCAGCGTCACGCTTTGTTAATGTTCACAAGTTGCGGCTGGTTTTTTGAAGAAATTTCCCGTCCAGAGGGGACGCAAATTATGCGCTACGCCGCCCGGGCTTTGGAATTAGCAGGGGAAGTGGCTGGTGTGCAGTTGGAAAAAGGCTTTGTCAAACGTCTTGGTTTAGCCCCCAGTAATGTGGATGAATTTAAACACGGTGCAGAAATTTATCGGCAACTCGTGTTAACTGCCCAGCTTGGCTTTAAGCAAGTAGCAGCCCATTACGCTATTACTTCCCTGTTTACTAATCAGAAACCAGCCCAGGCGCACAATTCTTTGCCCAGAAAAGATGTGGCTGACAAACAGTCGCAGCGTTACCACAAAAAGGTTTATTGCTACGCTGCCAATGAGCTAGATTACCAACTGCAACGTATGGGATCGCTAACTCTGGCTATCGGAAATTTAAAGCTGGTATCAGAGATTACTTGGGAAAGCGAGCATTTGGTATTTGCGGTTCTGCATTTGGGAGGCTGGGATTTCCACTGCTGTATTCAACAATTTACTGGGCGGCGTGACTACAGCCAAATCAAAGAAAAGCTGTTTGAGGCACTCAAACAAGCTAGTGCTGCTCATACTATCTTGGTAATGACACAGCTATTTGGCGAAGAAGCTTTCAGCTTACAAAATCTATTTGCTGAAGAACGCCACCGAATTATGGGGCTGCTTAGTCAGGAAACGCTGACACGTTTAGGACAGTTGTATACCCAAGCCTACCGCGATAATTATGGCGTGCTGATGGCGTTTCATCGAGATGAAATCGCAGTACCGCAAGAGTTGCAGGTAGCAGCCGATATTGCTTTAGGGCATCGCTGTTTGATGACATTGCGATCGCTTGAGCAAGAGATTGCCGATCCCCAAAAGAGTTGGAGTCATATCTTAGAATTGGAAGCGATCGCTACTGAAGCAAAACATCTGCGTTGTCGGCTGAATATTCCCGACGGGAAACAGATGTTAGAACAGTTAATTGCGCGATCGCTTTGGCAATTGTTGCACGATGCTAATGGTAGCTTTAATGCAGATATCAAGTTACTGGAGCGATTGATTGATGTCGGGGATCAACTAAATATTGACATTTCCCTACAGCGATCGCAAGAACTCTATTTTAGTTGTCTGCAAAGTCAGATTGCGCCGGTGTGTATTACTAGCCTTGGCAATGAAGCAGAGAATCAGTGTCTTCAGTTGCTCAATTTGGGCAAAAAGTTAGCCGTTGATGTCAGCACGATCTCAAATCAATTGGGATAGATGTAGGGTAGTACGGTAAAAATCTCACACACAGAAAAGGGGAAAGTTTTCCCCTTTTCTTTTTAATTTACTTTACTTAGTCTGGGAGCGATCGCAATGGTAAGGATAAAGCCACTCACACTTAAAGAGTCCGTGGGTATGTTTCTCAAAAAAGGTTCCTGCATGGCGGTTAGGTGATATATCAATCCCAGCTTTCGTTTTAATCTCATATAGCCAGGGAAAGGCTATTACTAAAACAGCCATAAAAGTGAATAAGTAAAGAATCGAAGTTTTAATATTGAGGAATCTTCGAGAACTGCTATTCTGATTTTGAGGCATAGAAAAGAGAAATTAATCGCCCATACCATCGTAACTTAAAGCTGAAAATATCGTCGGAAGCGGGGGTCAATATTGTCTCTTTTTTGCTGATTGCAAGTCATACAGAGAGTTTGTAAATTGCTGATATCGTTTTGACCACCACGGGCAAGGGGAATGATATGGTCAATGCTAAGGTTCGTTTCTGTAGTAGTTTTACCGCAGCTTTGGCATTGATATTTGTCACGTTCAAAAACATATTTCTTGACTTCCGGCGGAATACTAATACGGGGAGTTTTGTTCATTTTATTTCTAGTGATTAAGAAATTCGGCGTTGCATATTTATGGGATTATTTTACTATTTTTGTGGGATGGGCATCTTGCCCGTCCCTTGTATTTCCGGGCGGGCAGGATGCCCACCCCACAAGAATCATCCCTTAATTCAGCAACGCCAGAAATCCTTCTAAGCTAGGTACATCGACCCAACTTGCTTTTGTATGAGATTCATGGGATAAATCCATCAACAACTGAGAATAAATACCTTCTCGTAGTGATGGTGTAATTTCCTGATTGCGTTCAATTCCTTGTATCCATTGGTCTACTACGCGGATAAATGCCGAAATGCGGCCATCAGCATAGTTTTTGGGGAAAATTAACCGATTCGGTATTTCTATTTCCGTTAAGGGTTTACCTGGCTGGGAACCCCAAACCCGAAAGCCGTGGATATAATCTTTTTGATTTTCACTGCCTACAATTAATGTACCGCGATCGCCATATACTTCTACCCAATGGGTTCTTGATGCATGAACAACCGCGCTGATCGAAAGTTGGCAAGGTGTACCATTTGCTAATTCCAGGGTTAATATACAGTTATCATCTGTATTCACTGGCTTAGATTTCCCACTAACAGGGTCAACTCGTGTAGGAATCGCAGTAGTTAAATGGGCGTTTAATCTCCGCACTGGCCCGAATAACCAGTGAATGTAATCGAAGGCGTGGGAACCCAAAGATCCTAATGCACCACCTCCTTTTTCTTTGTCAGAATACCAATTCCAAGGGCGTGAAGTATCAGCACGAGAAGAACCTAACCAATCAATTTTAATTAAGCGCAACTCACCCACATAATCTTCTAATAATAGTTCAGCAAATAACTGCCATGCTGGTACAAAGCGAAATTCAAAATCTACAGTCGCAATTACGCCTTTTGCTTTTGCTAACTGATAAAGTTCTTTAGCCTCAGTTGCATTTAAGGTTGTCGGTTTTTCTAATAATAAATGTTTCCCAGCTTGCAGTACAGTTTTTGCCATTTCATAGTGCAAAAATGGCGGTGTAGAGATGCTGACTGCTTGCACTTCTGGTAATGCCACAATATCAGCCAGGGAGTCGGAGGCGTGGGGGATATTATGGGATTCTGCTATGGCTTTGGCTTTATTTATATCTCGGTGATAAACAGCAACTACCTCAGTCCCAGGATGCGCTTGGAATCCGGGGATGTGGACTTTTTGACCAAATCCAGTCCCTGCGATCGCAATTCCAATCATATAATTTTTGTTTCCATACTTATGTGATTTTTATTATCGTAAAACTCTAATTGTAAAAGGGTAACGATAATGCTCACCCTTGTAAGCTTTTACAGAGGCAAATGTCACTATAAACGATTGGAGTATGAGTTTGAACGAAAATAGTGATGCAAGTACAATTAATAAGCCATCTAAAGTATTTTTTATTTCATGGGCTGAACCATTATTAGTCACAACTAGACTCAAGCTAGTTATTAATAAAATTAAGGATATTGCTATGACAATCAAGGTATATAATGTTAAAGAAAATTGAAAATTTAAGGATTCCTTTCCTTGTAAATCAATCCAAGGATATTTTGCTTTTTTAAAGCGCCAAATCAGGAGAGGAGCTAAAAGATTTAAAGGTAAATATAAAGGGATGCCAAGAAATACTAAAAAAACTAATAACATCCATCCCAACAAAGCCGATAAATGACACAACACCGCCCAGATACGTATTTGTTGTTTAGGTTTTTGTCTCATGGCTTTTTATATGTAGGTGGATTTACCAGATAGTTACCCACTTTAATTATCTACAAAAAAGCTAAAAAAGAGCTTAAAGACTGAGTATTTGTCTGTCATAGTTTTTGGGAAGAGGTTCTATTTCCCAGACTATAGCCTCTTGTGGCAGTAGCGCAACTTCAAAACTTTTGAGAACTCAATCGACTTGAGCGATGGCGTAACCGCCCGATAGAGGCGATCGCAACTTGAAAACAGTCTGACGGTTTATACTGAGTACTGGCGAAACAAGCAACCGAATTTTGGGATACTCAATAGCAAGGTTAATATAGAACTTACGCAAAAGAGATCCGCTCTCTGCTGTAAACTTAATAACACTAACGGATTTTCAATATGCGAGTTCAAATAACTGTAGTTGCGATCGCAGTAATGTTAGTAGGTGGTAAAAATCTAGAAGCCCTTGCAGACTCGCAACCTTCTATTGAAGATAGCGCTAGTGGGATTGTAACACTAGAAGCTACAAACCAAATAAGGGGAGGGTATGCCAAATATGGTGATTATATAGGAGTAACTTTAGGAGATAGCCAGACCCTGGAAATTTCCCAAAAAGTTGTCAAAGATATCCAGATACGTTTTACTAATGAAAAAGGTCTGCCAATCAGAGGGCGGACTCAGAAAGATTTTATCATTGGTTTGCTGAAACTCAAACCAGGTCAGATATTCCGTGAAGATTTACTTCAAGCAGACTTGCAACGATTGAGGAGATTAGAGTCATTTAATCAAGTCAATGTTTACCCTAAAGAAGATGCTTTCGGTGTTAATATTCTTTATGCAATCAAAGAGCGTAGCTTCCCTTCTCTCATCTTAGGAGGCGGTAATAACGATGACGTTGGGCTATACGGTCGGGTAGGTTATAAAGATGAAAATGTTAGCGGTCTGAACGATAGAATAGACACAGTTTTGCAGTTTAGCACTAAAGATGTCCAATTTGACGGTCAATTTACTAGCCGTTATCGTTCTGAAGAACCAAACCGTTTAGGTTATAGCATTAGAGGTTTTCGGACACGAAATACATCGGGAACCTTCAACGACGATATCAGATTGGCTGACGGCAGCAAAGTGCGAGAAGGCAGATTTGGTGGTTCTGTGGCACTTTTACGATCTTTTGATGAGTGGGATACATCTGTAGCGCTTAACTATACCAGAATTAGCCTGCGCGATGGAGACTATAACGTTGTCCAGGTCGATAGATTGGGGAGTCCTCTATCTGTGAGCGGGACTGGAATTGATGACCTATTTACAGTATCATTTGCTGTATCCAGAGATCAACGCGATCGCAGAGACAATCCGACTCAAGGATCGATCCTCACCTTCAGCACAGAACAAGCGATTCCCATTGGACTGGGGAATATTTCCAGCAACCGCTTACGGGGAGACTATATTCAGTATTTTCCAGTCAGTTGGATAGGTAATGGTAGACCAACCGACAATCCAGAAATGTTGGCAATTAATTTACAAATTGGTACAACTATTGGAAACTTCCCACCAGCCGATGCTTTTAATATTGGCGGCATAGATTCTGTCAGAGGTTACGGTTATGGTAAAGTTGCCAGTGGCCGGAGTTATGGTTTAGCTTCCGTGGAATATCGGTTCCCAATTTTTCAATCAATAGGTGGAGTTGTCTTTACTGACTTCGGCTCAGATTTCGGGTCTAGCGACAGCGTGCTAGGAGAACCAGGAGTGCTGCGAGGCAAACCTGGAAGCGGCTTTGGTTACGGTTTAGGATTGCGCCTCAACTCTACCTTTGGGCTAATTCGAGGCGACTTAGGAATTAGCGACCAAGGAGAAGTTAGATTTGAAGTTACTACAGGTCAGCGATTTTAATCTCATTAGTTTTTACAGGTTAAATCCAAGTCAGCTTGGGTTGCTGCGCCTCCCGTTCCCGGTTCCTTTGTCTGCAATATCGGCGATATGCTAGATAAAATGACGGGTGGTTTGTATTGTTCTACACCTCACCGGGTGCAAAACCAGTCCCAAAATCATCGCCTTTCATTCCCCTTCTTTTTCGATCCCAATTTCGATGTAGAAGTGAAGCCGATTCAATTAGATAATATAGTGGCGAATAATGGCGATCGCTGGGATAAAGCTAACATTCATGATTTTCGCGGAACTTATGGCGATTATGTGTTGAATAAGGTGTCTAAGGTTTTTCCAGAATTGCGGCGAACAGTATTATAGAGTTTGAAGCCATTTTTTTTGCTGAGTCCCCTTTTGGTTAGGTTCCTGTATTTCCAATGCGCGGAAGGGTAGGTGTACAAATTTCACAAGCCCAAAAAAGTGCTTCTATCTCAACACCAGCAAGCATTTCACCCAATCATCGCCCAATTATCATCCGCGCAATCTCTGAAATGCTTACAAAAAGTGGGTTTCAGCCTTTAAACTTTCCTGGCACTCTTTCCAAACGAATTCTCTAATGCTATGATTGCTCAAGAATCGCGCAACTGCACCTTGAAAACTAAATACAGCCTGGCTTTGCGGCTTCCGCTATTGCAATTCATCAAAATCCCTATTAGGGATTGAAACTGGAAGCTCTAAAGTCAATGTAAAACTTCCTGAATTGCAATTCATCAAAATCCCTATTAGGGATTGAAACGAGATCCGTACTAAGGGAGGATTGCAAGCCCACAACATTGCAATTCATCAAAATCCCTATTAGGGATTGAAACACATTCATGCTACGCAGGCTGTCAGCGATATACTTCGATTGCAATTCATCAAAATCCCTATTAGGGATTGAAACATCTTGCAAGAGGCATCTCCAAATAAAATAGATATATTGCAATTCATCAAAATCCCTATTAGGGATTGAAACAAGCGCGACAATATCCCAGCGATTGCTAACTTCGATTGCAATTCATCAAAATCCCTATTAGGGATTGAAACTTGCCCTGCTTATAACAGGGCTTCTTTTTTACTTGATTGCAATTCATCAAAATCCCTATTAGGGATTGAAACCCGCTATTCCCAAGGCACAGAAAGGTTATGCGGACTCAAATTGCAATTCATCAAAATCCCTATTAGGGATTGAAACTGGATCTGGATGCTTTGGGCGGACAGTGTAGCGGTTTATTGCAATTCATCAAAATCCCTATTAGGGATTGAAACATTAATACCCTTACCTTACAAAATTATCATGAATAGAATTGCAATTCATCAAAATCCCTATTAGGGATTGAAACTGCACGGCGCTGGTTTTTTGAATGCCGGGAATTAGAGATTGCAATTCATCAAAATCTCTATTAGGGATTAAAAGCCTTTACAGTCTATTGAACCTCTAGATGAAGTATCGGTAGAGTGAAGCGATCTAAAATTTAACCAGTGACCTATAAAAGGCAAATCCCTCTCTACAGGAGTGTAGAAAGGGATTTATGGGGTATTAATACCCTTTTTTTTTGACTCCTAGTTTAAATTATTTGCTTTATCAACTGCTTGCTTTAATTCTTCAAAAGTAATACTACCGTCTTTGTCTGAATCATAATTTACTAGTAATTCCTGGGGACTAGTGGTATTTGTTTCTGATGAGATGATTGCACTTAAGCCAGGACTTAAAAAAAGATCGTTAATGGAGACTTTGCCATCTCGATCGCTATCTAAGATATTAAAAAGAGATTGAAGCTCTTGCTCGGTTGTCATAAGTTTCTATCTGAATTACTTTTTCAATTTAAATTTAATATCTCAAAATCTTGACAAAGATGCAAGGATAGTGAAGACAGTCAAGTGTGCAAATGTAGTAAATTTAACGCTACCTAGTGTATATAATGATAGGGTCTCAAACGCGATACTTCCAAAATCTCCCTCTAATTCAGTAATATCCTCTCTGATTGTCGCTAATCACCTAGAAACGGCGAATCCCTCTCTAGTGGTGAGTAGAGAGGGATTTTGGGTGGGCTATGAAGAGGTGAAGGGGATGTTCCCCAGTGGGGGGAGATGTCGGGAAATAAACTCTTTATTACAATTCATCAAAATCCCTATTAGGAATTGAATGACTCCTATTTATTCTTAGTAAATAGCTTGCTTGTTAAGCTTATGCGTGGTTTGATTTAAATACGGTATCTACATCAACATGTCGTATTTTATTGATAACTCAACTACCTGAATCAACTTGTCAGCCATAAAATAAATATAAAACTTTCTATGCCTATCCAAACTATTGGTATTTTAAGCCCAGGTGATATGGGGCAGGCGATCGCAGCTGTTCTCAATCAAAATGGATTGAAAACTATTGCTGCTCTAGACAATCGCAGCGAACGAACTCGGCAATTAGCAGCCGCAGCCAATATTCAAGATGTAGGTTCCCTTACACAACTGGTAATTGAATCTGATGTAATTTTATCAGTTCTAGTCCCCGCAGCCGCCACCGAAGCAGCGAATCTTGTAGCTGAGGCGATGGGCAATGTTGGTAAACAGATCCTCTATGTTGACTGTAATGCGATCGCACCCCAAAAAGTCATAAATATCGCCCAACTCATCGAATCAGTTGGCGGAACATTCGTAGATGCATCAATCATTGGCCCGCCACCAAGAATTCCCAATCGTACCCGCATATACACTTCAGGAAAACAAGCACATCAACTCCAACAACTGCGAGATTGTGGCTTAGATGTGCGGATAATTGGCGATGAAATTGGTCAGGCTTCGGGGTTAAAAATGTCATACGCAGCCTTGACAAAAGGACTTACAGCAATTAGCACAGAATTGCTGATTGCAGCCCATCGTTTAGGCTTGGATAAGGAACTATGGGATGAAATATCTAATAGCCAAAAGGAACTTGCTAGCATATTAACCCGTTCCATTCCAGCGATGACACCAAAAGCGCATCGTTGGGTAGGAGAAATGGAAGAGATTGCAGAAACCTTTAAAGATTTAGGTCTGACTGAGCGCATTTTTCACGGAGCAGCCGACGTTTACCGCTTGGTGAAAGAAACCTCTTTGGGTAAGGAAACACTAGAAGAATCAAATAGCGATCGCCCCTTGGATGAAATCATTACAATCCTCTCCAATGAAGCAATTTCCGACACCTAGATGACGCTGGAGGCTGACCCAAAGCACGCCGAGTTACGTTATTTGGTCAGTCTTGGGAGCGATTTTGAGGGAACAAGTAGGCGATCGCAGCGTAACCCGAAACGCTGAGTAAACTAACCAAAAAAGCAGCCAGAACTAAAGTAGACATACACACTTCTACCCAAATGCCAAATAAACTTTATATTCCATACAATTCCAAAATCTCGACACCCATCAAAAAACCAGATTTTGGATTAATCCGCTTTAGTTAAGGCTTCATCCTCTCTACCACTCTTTTTAAGGAGGGAATAAAGCCCCCCTAGAAAAGGGGGGTTTGGGGGGAGCAAGCGGCGCAAAAGATTACTAACGCCAAGCGGATTAAATTTTGTATATTTTTAAGTTAACAATTGGGTATGACACAACCGTGACTACCTTGTGTCAATGCCTTGTATCTCAAGGGTTTTGACTCAAATTTAAGCCAAAGGCAGAAAAAATCGAAATGTACTGCCAACTCCCAACTCGCTTTCTACCTGAGTTTGACCGCCTTGTAGTTCAATCAAACGATGGGAAATAGTTAAGCCAATCCCTGTCCCTCCCGAATGGCGATCGCGCGATTGGTCGGCTCGCCAAAAACGCTCAAACACATGAGGCAAATTTTCTGGAGCGATACCAATGCCTGTATCTATAACCGCAATCCAGAGAAGAGAAGCTTCAGTTCCAACACGAATCGTAATTGAACCTTCGTTAGTGTAACGCACTGCATTACCCAGCAGATTAACCAGCACTTGTTCTGTGCGGTCAATATCTGCCAATACAGGAGGTAGCACAGATGGACATTGTAAGAGCAAAACTGGCCCGTCTTCTAACAGTTGATCGGTGAATTTTTCCACTAATGACTCTAACAACGGACGCAGATTAACCCGTTGGATATTAATTGGTAGATAACCAGCTTCTGCCTTAGACAGTTCTTGTAAATCGTTCACCAACCGCTCTAAGCGCCTAGTTTCTTTAGCTAAACGTCGATAAATTTCAGGAGATGCTTCAATTTCTCCATCAGCCAGTTCTTCCAAGTAACCGCGCACCACTGTTAACGGTGTCCGTAATTCATGGGTCATATCTCCAATCACCTCTCGCCGCCGCGCTTCCACCCCTTCTAAACTGGCTGCCATCCGGTTGAAACTAGCACCCAGTCCATTCAGTTCTGGAATATCAGACATAGGTAATCGCGCATCCATCTGACCAGCAGCAAATTTTTGGGTGATTTGTTCCATTTCTGTCAAGCGCTGCATAATCCGTCTAGACACCCAATAACTCAATCCTCCGGCGGCGGTAGTGCCGACTAAGACTGACCAAATAGTGCTTCGCTGCCAAGCAAGTTCAAATCCTGTAACCAATTCAGTCCGAACATCAATTAAGTCAAACCCCTCATTTTCTAATCGTTCCAAATGCAGGACAAATAAGTGGGGAGAGGAGATTTTACTGATGCTCACCAGACTAGCTACCCCCACAATCATTACTACCAAGTGGGAGAAAAATAGGCGCGTTCTCAGCCCCATTTTCATAATATTTAGGGAACTCCAAAAAATAAATTATTCCAAATTCTAGACTTAACACGATTATTCCTCCCCCTGCTCCCTGCTCCCTGCTCCCTGCCCCTCTGCCTAGCAATGTGATATTTTTTTTAGTTAGAAGCCCCTTACGCTACCGGAGGATCTTCAAATTTATAGCCCACACCAACAACAGTTTTAATAAAAGTAGGATTTGCCGAATCAGGCTCAATCTTTTTTCGCAACCGAGCTACATGAGTATCAACCACTCGTTCATCGCCAAAAAAGTTATCTCCCCAAAGTTTATCAATTAGTTGAGTGCGGTTCCAAACTCGACCGGGATTGCTAACAAAGGTGGTTAGCAAGTTAAATTCTAGGGTAGTTAAGTCCAAAATTTCTGGTTGCTGAGAATTTATCTGACGGCTAGCAGTGCGCTGGTCTACATCGACGATAAAGTGTTGGGTACGATTGACTTGATGTTGTCCCCCTTGGCGGAGACTACGCCGCAATAGTGCCCGTACCCTAGCTACCAATTCTCTAGGGCTAAAGGGTTTTACCATGTAATCATCAGCACCAGTAGATAGACCAATCACGCGATCGATTTCCTCACCCTTAGCCGTAAGCATTAAAATGTAAGGATCTTTTGCACCTGGTTTCTGGCGAATTCGGGCACAAACTTCCAATCCATCCAAACCAGGAATCATTAAATCTAGAATGATTAGATCGGGTGGTTGCTCCTGAAACATCCGCAAAGCATTCATCCCATCGCGGCTAGTGCGACAAAAAAAACCTTCTTTTTCTAAAGATAGTTCAATTAAATGAGCAATTTCTGGTTCATCTTCAACTATTAAAATATCCATTTCAATTAATAATCAGACTTGGGCAAATAAAGGGCAAACAAGGGGCAAAATCCCCTTGTTAAAAGTAACCAAACTTCCGTCAGAGTGGATTAAAGGTTTGAGTTTGACGGCGTGCGATAACTATAGCCAAGATGAGAATCTTTTTGAATGTGTGTTTTAATACTATCGAGGTCAATGAAGCAGTCAGCAACATCAATCAAGCTTTCGCTAGTAGTAGTTTGGAGACTGACCACTTCTACCCGCACTCCCATTCTGCTAACAGCATTCACAGCATAAGCTAAATCTCCATCCCCACTGACTAAAACCGCAGTATCATAATAGGGAGCTAAAGCGATCATATCTACAGCAATTTCTACGTTCAGATTTGATTTTTTGAAATTCTCTGCTGGTTGCATGATATCTTTAGCGACTACACGATAGCCATTACGACGCATCCACAATAAAAAACCCTGTTGCTTTTCATTGCTGATATCAACCCCAGTATAGAAAAAAGCACGTAAAAGTCTTGAACCATTGGTTAAATGACATAGCAATTTAACGTAGTCAATTTCTATACCGAGTTGCAAAGCTGTATGAAATAGGTTTAAGCCATCAATAAAAATTGCAATTCGACCACGATTCAAGCTATTGACAATAGAACCATCAGGTGCAGGATCTTGGTTTTTTGGATCTTTACTTTTGACCGTAGTATCAGTCAAATTTTGCCCTTGCCAATGTGGTTTAGTTTTGAGTACTTTAGGTTCTTTAAATTCATTTCTTTGTTTGCTAAAATTAGTTATAATCATTGATACCTCTGATTTTATAAGCGAGAAAGAGTCTTGGGTAAATTGTCTATACTATAGTCTGTGCTGATTTTTGACACTAGCAGGTAATTGTCTTGAGTCAAAGTTGGGTTGAGGATATATTGCTTGTTTCCACAGATTATGTTAATCCTTACCCACCAAGACAGCAAGAGTTTGGAGAAAATAAATCTTGCTATAAGGGTAGAGGCAAAAATTAGGGAACGCCATCTAGACCATTTTAATTTTACCTCTGTATTTTAATAACCTTACAGCCAGGAGGTTGAGATTTGCAGCAAGTGAAGGAAGCTCAAATACTGGCAGAGTAGAAGCACTAATAAAAAATATGCGATCGCTCCTCAGATACCATTTATAAAGTAAATCTTAAGTTAGAGTGGATTGCGGCTTTAGCCTAACGCATGGCTATATAACATGGTGCGTTAGGCGCTCATATCAAAATATGCACCTAACACACTCGATAATAATTTTTATTTGTACTTTATAAATAGCTCCTCAAAAGGCAAGTTTTCTTAAAGTATTTAGGTAATCTTTAAAATGCAATTTTTATAAAGTTTATCCTTCAATAGTCAGAAAACAATCAATCCGGTTTAGATAAGATCCCCCGCCTATGGCGACCTCTTAAAAAGGGGAGTAAAGGAGAAAAATAGCCCACCTTTTTAAGGTGGGTTTGGGGATCTTCACTCGGTAAACAAGCTAACCGAATCGGATTGATGAGAGAAGACTGACGGAAATACATGATTCCTAACTTATTTGAAGAAATCGAGAATCTGAATCTTAGTCTTTCGCTAACTTATTATGGGATATGTAGTAAACCTTACTACCAGTATCAGGGACAAAATGGCAGCTGATACATGAATTCCATAATGACTTCCAAATTGGTTCTTCCGATTTGTGGAAATACTCACCCATCACTGGTTTGATTGCCTCAGTTGCCTTCAGCAAATTGTAGTGAGGAATGTTAAGGAATATATGGTGAGCAACATGAGTACCGATATCGTGATGGATATGATTAACTAAACCATAATCACGGTCAATACTAGAAATTGCGCCTTTTAGGAAAGTCCAATCTTCTCCACGATACCAGGGAAGTTCAGGCTCAGTGTGGTGCAAGAATGTCACCAAATCGAGCCAAACAATGAACACGAGGTAGGGCACAGCGTAATATTTCAGCAACCACATCCAGCCCCATTGGTAGGTGAGGAAACCCAGCAAACCTACCATCCCAATCAAAAGCACAGTACTAGTAATAACATCCCATTTTTCCGATGGTTTGAAAAGCGAACTACTGGGCAAAAAGTGGGAGCCTTCCTTGTTAGGAGAACGCTTAAACAGATACACAGGATAGGCCAATAGAAAAACATAATATCTGCCTATTTTTTGTGCTAAAGGCATCTCCTTATATTGTGATTCGCTTACCGGATACCAGCTTTCATCGTTATCGATGTTGCCAGTATTTTTGTGATGGGTTCTGTGACTAATCCGCCAACCATGATAAGGAACAAGTATTGGTGTGTGAGAAAGATGTCCAATCAAATCATTGAGCCATTTATGCTTAGAAAAAGATTGGTGTCCGCAGTCATGTCCGACTACAAATAAAGCCCAAAACATCGTTCCTTGCATGAGCCAGAAAATCGGAAAGAAAAGCCAAGAATCCAGGTAAGAAGCAACTGCATAAAGCAGACCGATAATCAGGATGTCACGAAAGAAGTAAAAAAGTGATTTTGTCACATTGGGCTGAAAGCATTCAGCAGGAATTGCAACTTTTAAATCCTGAAGAGTGAAAGGTAATTTAGTCGGATCTTCAGACTTTTCACAGCCAGTAGAATCGTTGAACGTGATGATATTTGATGACACTGGATTCTTTTGTTGGATATAAATCGGAACTTTAATCGAGACAAGATCATCTCAACTCTAGAATGCCCACGATCCTAGCGATCGCTAACACACAAGAGGATAATTTCTGGCAATTTATCTAAAAATTTATTCATTAAACAATTGCCAGATTCTATTAAAACACAGCACGATCAACGCTCTCGTTAATTAAAGAGCGTGAGTGTAATCACAGCGCTATTTATTGCTTTGTGTAATGTTCGTTAAAAGTCTTATAACCAACATCAGTTGTGTACAGTTGACACTCGTCTGTAATCTGCTTCATTAAAGGCCAAGAAAACTGACACTCATCATGGAGATAAGGCTCCCAATTTTCTTTGATGCTGCTGTAAGCTAGCCGCAAATTATAAGAAGGAATCGCAGTGGAAATATGATGAGGGACATGAACATTGATATCGTGGCACAGGATTTCTACCCAACGCGGATAATCGCAATGGATAGTGCCAGATAACTGTGCTAGAGCTTCATTCCACTTATTTGCTGTCGCAAAAGGAACATCTGCGGCTGTATGGTGAACAATAGTAAAAGTACTCATCCAAAAATGGTAAATCATCCAGGGTACTAGCCAGAACTTGACAAACCCCCAGATACCAGTCGTGGCGACCAGAAGTGGAAAAGCGATCGCACTAAATACAACCACTACAGCCACAGAAAGCTTGATGCTGGATTGGTCTTTAGTTTTGAAGTTCCGCCAATCAAAATGCACAACTGCCCAATGGCCGATAGAACCTACCCACCAGAGGCGTTTACGCATGAACAGCTTAAAAGCAGACTGACGGGTTGTATCCCAATTTTCAAACACTTCTGGTCTGATTGGATGCCAAGCGTTATCCTCATCCAGTTTGTTGGTATGAGTATGGTGATAATTATGCTTAATCCGCCAACTATGAAAAGGATAAATTAAAGGCATCATGAAGAAATGCCCCACCAAATCATTTACCCAACGGCGTTTGGCAAAAGACCTGTGACCACAATCATGACCAATTACAAAAAAACCTGTTAAAGCAGTACCCGTAAAAATCCAAGCTAGGGGCAAAAGAAACCAAGGAGTGATAATCAGGCTGTAATAACCCAAGGCAACGGCCAAGACACTTAGTATTGCTTGTGTCCAGGCTTTGCGACGGTTCTGCTGAAAACATTCCCGTGGCAGGGTTTTGATAATATCTTTGAGCCGGAAGTCGGAATTACCAGGCTCGTCACTTAGTTTTTGGCTGTTAATTATTGATGTAGTCATGAACACCTGAAAAACAACAAACTCCTCCACCAAGTCACCAAAAGTAACTTGCCGCACAAATTCTTCACATTAGCGCTTCGGATTATAGCAACCTAATAGACACAAGCGCACCAGTAAGTATTATTAGTCAAGAGTCAAAAGCAGAGAATTTTGACTAATAACTTTAGATTTTAGATTATTTCGGCTCATGTCCCGATGCCAAGTATCCTTGTGGTCTCTTTCAATTCAAAAGACGCAGGCTTTACACTACGCTACGGGCAATCCAAAATCCAAAATTGACTTACTGCTTTGTTGGGGCCAACTTCACATTACTAGCTAGACCAACCGCTTGTAGCAATTGAACCGTCATCCAAGTTAAATCGATTTCCCACCATTCCAGCCCATGACGAGCTGAGTATTGAAAGGCATGATGGTTATTGTGCCAGCCTTCACCGAAAACTAGTACGGCTACCCACCAGCAATTAGTCGAGCGATCGCCAGAATCATAGCTCTGATAGCCAAATTTATGAGTCGCACTGTTCACCAACCAAGTGCAGTGGTAAACCCAGACAATGCGAACAAAAATTCCCCAAATAACAAAGGGCCAGCCACCCAGAAGCAAAAGCAATACACCCAAGGCAACCTGGATCAAAATGAAATATTTTTCTAAAAACTGATAAACTGGGTCTTCGGCAATATCTTTGGTGAAACGAGGAACATCAGCGTGAGCGGGACAATAATGAGTCAGCCAACCCATGTGGCTCCACCAAAAACCTTTATTAGAATCATGGGGATCGGTATCTGTATCAGAGTTTAAATGATGAATCCGATGTGTCCCGATCCACTCAATTGGGCCTCCTTGACAAGAGAGTGTCCCGAAGAAAACCAGGAGATACTCTAGCCATTTGGGAGTTTGAAAACTGCGGTGGGTGACAAGGCGGTGAAATCCTAGAGTAACGCCTAAACCGCCAGTCACCCAGTACAGCAAGAAACCCACACCAACTGCTGTCCAGCTAAAGTTACCAGGAACAAAAGCAAATAAAGCGCCGATGTGCAGTCCAATGAAAAACAGGGTGTTAACCCAGTTAATTTGAGGTTTGGTTGAGGTAGCAATTGTCATGCGATAACCTGAATTTGAATTTTCCTGCCTAGTCTGTGCGATTTGAAAATCCGCATATCTATAATTTAATTTTTTTTGAACGAGGAACTGATGAACAGCTTAGAACAGCTGCGGCAAGCAGAACAGGCACTATTAGAAATTTTTTCTGGAATTGACGCTCAGGTCAAGCATAATCTAAAACGAGTGCTGGATGCCTTTCGTAATCACCGTGTGGGCGCACACCACTTTGCGGGTGTAAGTGGCTATGGTCACGATGATTTAGGACGAGAAACTTTAGATAAAGTTTTTGCCGAAGTTATGGGTGCTGAAGCTGCGGCCGTGCGGGTTCAGTTCGTTTCAGGAACTCACGCGATCGCTTGTGCTTTGTTTGGTGTTCTCCGTCCGGGAGATGAAATGTTAGCAGTGGTCGGTTCTCCCTACGATACGCTTGAAGAAGTCATTGGTTTACGGGGTAAAGGTCAAGGCTCCCTTATCGAGTTTGGCATAAATTACCGCCAATTGGAGCTAACCCCCGAAGGAACTATAGATTGGCCAGCAATAAGACCTAATGTGACTGAAAACACTCGTTTAGTGTTAATTCAGCGCTCTTGTGGCTATTCTTGGCGACCTAGTTTATCAATTGCCGATATTGAAAAAATTGTCCACTTAGTCAAACAGCAAAACCCGAACACCGTTTGCTTTGTGGATAACTGCTACGGCGAATTTATTGAAACCAAGGAACCTACAGCCGTAGGTGCTGATTTAATGGCGGGATCGCTGATTAAAAATCCTGGTGGAACCATTGTCAGCGCTGGTGGTTATGTCGCCGGTCGCGCCGACTTAGTAGAGGCATCAGCTTGTCGCCTCACTGCTCCCGGTATCGGTAGTTATGGTGGTGCTACTTTTGACCAAAATCGCCTGCTGTTTCAAGGTTTATTTCTAGCACCGCAAATGGTCGGGGAGGCGATGAAAGGGACATACTTAACTGGTTATGTATTTGATAAACTCGGTTATCCAGTGAATCCTGCTCCCCTTGCTCCCCGTGGTGATGTAATTCAAGCAATTAAACTTGGTTCTGCCGAAAAGCTAATTGCTTTCTGTAAAGCCATCCAACAGCATTCTCCCATTGGTTCTTACTTAGATCCTGTTCCAGATGAAATGCCGGGATATGAGAGCAAGGTAGTCATGGCTGGGGGGACATTTATTGAAGGGAGTACTTTGGAATTATCGGCTGATGGGCCAATGCGATCGCCTTATGTGGTTTATTGCCAGGGGGGGACTCATTGGACTCATGTAGCGATCGCATTAGAGGCTGCGATTAATGCAATCGGATTTATGACAGATTAATGAAAGGCGATCGCATTAGTTATCTTTTGACAGGTTAGAGGAGATTCTTCTTTTTTCAATCTGCTAAAGGTTAGGATAAATCCAATTGGAAGATTGCGGCTTTTTGTGCTGAAGCCTCTGGATTTTGGAAATCAGGACTACTGATTCTCAGCAATTCTCATTTTGAAAAGAAAACAGGAAAAATTTTCTATTTAAAACAAGAGTAATTTTGTAGAATTATCCTTTTTTTAGCGATCGCCAAATTTCAGATCGGTGCAAATCAGTTCTCGTCCCGTCCGTGGACTTGAGCCGGTGGACTAGTTGCTTCAACAGCTGTGAATGGTTCCAATATTTTGTATGTGTGGCTGGCTCCTATGGGCACAACCCAAGAACTCCCAGGCTCTAGCAAAATCACTTGCCCTTCAATGTGCAATTCGGCACGACCATTAATTACATAACCTACTGTTTCATAGTCGCGCGAACTTGGTTCTTTGTTTTCGCTTGGTTGTTCGTCTTCCCAAAGACGCAGGGAAACAGATTTACCAGAAGCAAGATACTTCTGACCAAGTTTACCTTTAGGGGAGTGGGTAGAATCTATTTTTTTTACGCTGGTGTCGCTCATTTTAAACTAATCACCTTAAGGTTTGAGTACAACTTTGACGCAGTTATCTTTCTTGTCTTTAAAAATTTCATAACCGTGGGGCGCTTGTTCTAAAGGTAATCTGTGGGTGACAACAAAGGTTAGATCGATTTCACCTTTTTAAACGTGTCTCCATCCCAGCAAACTGCCTTGATCGTTAGCTAGTCCTGAGTTATGATTTCTAGCTCGTTAATATCAAGATAAATGCTCGAATCTAAGTGATTTTGAGACGCGATAACTATCGCGTCTCAGTAACCGATCGAAGATTGTGAAACAATGGATGAGTCAAAATTTTAGACTCAATATTTGCTACAAGTCTAGATTCTATCTCTCAGTTGTTTGCTAGAAGGATTTTGGTAATAACCTTCTTTATTTCCGGCTTTGTTTTTTGCAGGATCAAAAAACTCTTTTGTAGCTCTAGGAGTTTTTTCATCCAAGTTTAACTTTTCGCGGATATTATCAGCAGCACTTTTTAAGGGATTTTGAGTATTTCTTAGTTGGGTATCGTTTCTTGTTTCGATATCGTTTCTAACTTCCCCTTCGTTTGGTGTTCCTTTGTAATAAATACCCTCTGGAGTTTTAACAGTCTCAGCTTGCGCTACATTAACATAGCTAAAAGCCTGACCCAGTAAGAACATAAATCCTACCAGAAAAACTACAAGGATTTGGGAAATACGAATATTTCGCAGCCCTGAAATTACTCGACTCATAAAAACCTCAATTGCATTATGTTGGGTGGACAATTCAAAAGACTGAATGATTATCAGCATTCAGGTTTAAGAATAACTTTGATGTAGTTATCCTTTTTTTGTTGAAAAATATGATGGCTGTGGGGTATTTCCTCGCAAGCCACGGCCACCAGTCATCTCTTTCAACGCTTTGCCAGGATTAACTTTTTCGTAGTTAATCACTTCGCTTTGGCAAAATTTTTCGCGATTTTCAGGCGTTCGGGGAAGCGATCGCTTTAGTCATGGTCATTTGGTCATTCGCTAAAGTTCGGAGCCCCACTGATACCGCGAACGTCTTGATAATTACGAATTACGAATTATATTGACACCGCCGCCCCTGTAGTCGGCTTAGGAGCTTGAACTTGAACACCTATCCGTGCCCGATATAGTTCTGCTAATTGCTGTTCGTATTTCAATAAATCGTGGTAAATTTCTTTGAAAATAGCAGTTGCTGCTGGGTCAGTCAACATTGCACATAAATTGCCAATATCACCGATACCAGTTTGCACATCCCCTAAAGCAGAACGTAACTGATATATGTCATCACTTCCTGTAAAGGCAGTTTTCACCTTGGCATACTGATTAGCAATATTTGCCCCTAAAGAAGGTTTTTCACCCAAATGATGAAGATATATTTCCAGTTTTTCAATGTGGCGCCGTTTATTAGCAATTATTTCTTGAAAGACTGAGTTTACTTCGCTATCTGATTCCTTTTCTAAGTATTTCTCAAATGCTTCTAGAGAATAGCGTTCACCAGCAAGGGCATTATTTAAACCTCTGCTGATATCACCTTTAGTTGAGCCACCCCAAGCATCAGCAAGCTTCCACCATTCAGCGCTTGTGTCTTTCTCATCTGCTAATGCAGCATCTTTGCCACCATAACCCAAACGGCTTAATATGGCTGTGGTGAAAATTGGTAAGTCTCCAGGTTCACGAGATGTAATCAAATTCCCGTCAACTACCACTGGTTCATCTAGATAATTTGCGCCAGCGTTAATCATATCCTTGGCAATAGCGCTAAAACCAGTGGCTTGTTTACCTTTTAGTAAGTCGCCATCAATTAAAACTTGTGGGCCGTGACATACCGCAGCGACTAATTTTCCTTGTTGTATGGCTTCTTGAACAAAACGTACTGTATTGGTGTTCCGCCGCATTTTATCGGGAGCCATCCCACCAGGAATTATCACCGCATCAAATTGGGCTGCGATCGCTTCTGTTGTAGTACCATCAGCTTGAATACTAAGTTTGCCGCGTTTACCCTTGTATTTTTCACTCATTCGGGAACCAAGGACTACTACCTCTATTCCAGCTTGTTTTAGTGCATTATAAGGAACTGTAAATTCGGCATCCTCTACTGCCTGTTCAATGAGGATGGCAACTTTTTTATTCTCGGAATGATTGTTATAGTCAGTCATAGATTGTATTACCTGTTTTTTTCTAGTTTTTAACTAGCTACAATATTCATCAATAAGAACAGTTAAAATGTCTGGGTTGTTAACGGAATAGAACCAATCAAATTGTGTTTTTTTTTAATAAAAAATAGCTATGAGTGAGAAGTTAACTACTGAATAATTTCGGTTGAAAAACTCCTAACTCATAACTAAAAATTTCAACTACAAGTTATTTAACCATGATTTGATATTTCCAATGATATGGTGCGATCGCTACCTTAGCGTCGTTCCCAGGGGATAGATTCTTTTATTTCTAAAGCTATACATCTCTAGTAAGATAACTTTGTGGCAAGAAAAGGTTATTGTGAGAATGCAGAAAAAGGCTAGTATCATGGCAGAAACAAATCATAATGACGAAATTGAAACCAATGATTTGCCACAGGAAATCACCGAATCTTATGGTACTGGTGTAAAAGACTTGCCAGGATACAATATTGATGGACGCTCAATCAGAGAAGAAAGACCTGAGTATATAGAAACTAGTCCTGAACTGACTGGTGAAGATGTTGATGCTGATTGGCAAGATGCAGATGCAGTTGGTGATGAAGCTGTTGGTGGTAGTACTGCTAATCCCGAGCAAAATGTAACTGAAGAGCTAGAAGCAGCAGTGGGGCTAGAAATGGATGACTCCGAGTTTCTCCATACCAATGATATTTTAGAGGATCGTGATGGCGATCGCTGGGAGTTAGATCCAAAATCTTCTGAAGATTATCAAAATCGGCGAGAATAAAACCAGAAATTCTGTTCCTACTGTAAATTTACAAATTTGGTGGCGACATTAATTTATTAATGTCGCCAAATTGGGCACTCCTTTTATAGGCACTGTCCCAATCAGGCTAGCATCTATCTAACGAAATATATTTCTATAACGAATATCTCAAGCTGACAGAATTTCAACTGCTAAATTCTTCAAAATTATCATGCCAATCATGATTTGGGCATTTGATATTTGACTTTTATCTAATTGTAATACCTCTAATGCAGGACTACAGTCTGCCAAATGTATGTTTTTTTGATAATTGTTCTTCTTTCTGATTTTAATACCTCTATCTTCGGTAGGGTAAAACGTTAAATGTAAATTTGATAACGTTGTTAATAGCACTCATAAATTCCAATTGGAGTTAATAATGACATATACACAAACTAGCGATCCAACTATTCGGGAACACGTTCAAGCTTGGCAAAAGTTAGATGTGGATCAACAACTGGCTTTGTTTTGGTTCATTTACAAAGAAATGGGTGGCTCAATTACACCAGCCGCTCCTGGTGCTAGCACTGTTTCCCCAGAAATCGCGGAAGGTTTGTTTAATCAAGTTAAGGAATTAACTCACGAAGAACAATTACAAGTTCAGCGTGACTTGATTAATAAAGTAGATACCCAAATTTCTCGTGAATATGGTTCTTTGGGTGATACGACCAAGCTACTATTTTGGTATCGATTATCTCAAGGTATGGATGATGGTACTATCATTCCAGTGCCTGCTGACTATGAACTACCCTCAGAATCTAAAGCGTTATTGGGCAGAATTCAAGGATTAGGCTTTGAGCAACAAATTACTCTTTTCCGTGATTATGTTTCGCCAATGGGTGCTGAAGCAAAAGCAGGTGCTGAAATTTAGCACTGTTTGAAGTTTTTAAGCGGCTTTTGGTTATCTGTTTAGTGTCCAGATGAGGATAGCCGTTATACCAAGTTGATTTACTTGCAAAATTCTGTTTGTATAACCATCTTGTTAAACCCTACTATATCCGCCAGTCGCTTAATATAAATTTGAATTTTGATGGCTGGCGCTTTCATTTTTTCTTGATAAATAAATACACAGTAAAAGCTAAAACTCTTACTCTGTAGGGATTTATTTAAGACAGTTCAACAATCTTTGTTGTGTACTCAATATATTAAAAGCAATTAAAGGCAAAATTATAATTTTCGCTTAACAATTTTTAGTTAATTAAGTAGTTAATTACTTTGACGTGCTTATGACTTCTACAAACGTCAATTTTTTAGAACAAAGTGGATCAAAATTTCAGAGTTTGGATGCAGACGATCGCTTGGCGGTTCTAGCGTTACTTTATACTGAAATTGGTGATGAAATTCCGTCGCTCTGTCTGAATAATACACCAAATGAACAGGCTGCTAATTTAGTTGCACAGATTCAAAACCTACCACAGCAAGAACAGGTTTCTGCTTTGCGTCAGTTGCTAAACCAAAATGAAGTACGAGAAACAGCAATTCCCACTGAAGAGTACGCTTCAATGAATGCTGAGGAAAAGTTGGCTTTTTGGTATCAATTAGCCCAAAACTTGGGAACTACAATTATCGATGTACCAGATGACTATATACCTTCTGAAAAAGCTACAGAAGTAGTAGATTTACTTCACACACCGAACATTGAGGATTTAGTGGCTTTCTTCAAGCGGGTGCTGTAGTTCGACGGTTAAAATAAAAAGACCTCTCCCTGGTTTTACTACGCAAAACCTGTCCCTCTCCGAGTCGGAGAGGGACAGACTTTAACTTTAATTCAAGACGGGGAGAGGTTTGTCGAACCCATGACTGCTTGATAGCGGCCTAGTGCAATTAAAGGAAAGTATTGTTGATACAGATGATATTTGAGATAAAAATGACAGGGGAAGCCAGTCCCAGTAAAATCAGCCTCAAACCAAGTACCATCGGGTTGTTGAGTTGCAACTAGATAGCTAATTCCTTGCTCAATAGCATCAAGAGGTAATTTACCAGTTGCTTCACCTGCTGCCAAGAGGCCAATTAAAGCCCAAGCGGTTTGAGATGCAGTACTATTCCCTTTTCCTTTCAGGCTGGGATCGTTATAGCTGCGGCAAGTCTCACCCCAACCACCATCTGGGTTTTGACATCCCACTAACCAAGCTGCTCCCCGTTCTATACTGAGTTTATGCCTTTGAGGATCGATCAATGCCAAGGCTGACAAAACGCTACTCGTGCCGTAAATATAATTTACACCCCAACGACCAAACCAACAGCCTTCAGTTTCTTGTTCGCGTAAAAGATAAGTAAGCGATCGCTCCAAATTATCACTATCAATTGACAAATCACAAGCACCAAGCATTTCTACGACTCTAGCCGTAACATCTGCGGTGTTTGGATCGATCATAGCTTTCAAGTCGCCATAAGGAATAGAGTTGAGCCAATCTTGGTCATTGTCCAAATCAAAAGCAGCCCAACCGCCTGGTTTACATTGCATAGATGCAATCCAGTTTACCGCCCGTGCGATCGCAGCCTGCTTAATTTTTTCATTAGGGAGTTTCACCAAATGTAGCGCCATCACCACCACCGCCGAGTCGTCTACATCGGGATAAAAGCGATTATCAAACTCAAAAGCCCAAGCCCCTGGTTTTCCCTGGCGATTTTTTACAGCCCAATCTCCATAATCTAAAATTTGTTTTTGCAACAACCATTCTCCAGCTTTTACCACAGCCGGATCGTTTGGTGCAAAACCAGATTCTACCAAAGCACGCATCGCCCAAGCTGTATCCCACACGGGTGAAATACAAGGCTGTACCCGATAGCTATTTTCTGTTTCAATGGCAAAGTTATCAATTGCTTGCAAACCTCGATCCACAATCGGATCGCTTCGGTCATAATCTAGACAGCGCAAAGCTAGCATTGAATTCAACATCGCCGGAATAATGCCGCCCCAGTCGCCTGTAGCTTCTTGCCGTTCTAAAATCCATTTTTCGGCGGCTTTGATGCCTTCTTCACGAAAAGGGACTAAATTTAGGCTTTCTGCCAACTTGAATCCTCGATCGAGGGTGAGGAATAAATCTGTCCAATCGCCAGCTTGAGGTAATTCCCACTGGACTCGATCGATACCTTCAGCGTATAGTTCATCTAGGTTGATAGTTGGGTTAGTGATAAAAACAGGTTTGCGATCGCACACAATCAGTAATGGTACTGTGCTGGAACGTGCCCAACTAGACATTTCGTAGATATTAACTGGGAAAGCTTTGGGTAACAACATCACCCAAGGCGGTAGCGAGGGAATACCGCGCCAGTTGTAGCAGCCAATCAAAGCTAAGTGCAACTTAGTAAAAATTCGAGTTTTGCTAACACCGCCCCGTTGGAGAATAAAAGCTTTCGCCCGAATCATCGCCGGATCGCTTGCTGGTACACCTAGCAGCCTCAGCGCCATGTAAGCTTCAACTGAAGTGCTAATTTCTCCGCCATCACCGTAATAAAGTTCCCAGCCGCCATGCTGCCGTTGCTCTTGACGTAGATATGCTTCAACTTTGTGTAAAGGTCTGGTTTGGTCTGTTCCCCAAATCTTATGCAAAAGAACGGTTTCAGCAGTGATGGTGACATTAGATTCTAACTCTGCCCACCAGTAGCCTGCCGGATTTTGAATCGAAAGTAAATATTGTTGGCTGGCTGCGATCGCTTCGGCAATTTGATTGACTTTTACCCTGTTTTGTGTTTGCATCAAATCCTATCTAACCTCACACTCAACACTAGTTATAAATACGGGAATACTATGAAAAATTTTTCCTTTATTGGTAGACATAGTATTGTGTCTGAGTCACTGAGAATTTGCAATAGATCATGGATGTAATTGTATTAGGATTGATGCTGTTATCCTTGACAATTTGGTTAGGATTACTGTGTTTTTGGGGACAATTTTGGCGGACAGACCAGCAATTAGAGGTTACAGAAACTCAGCTAGAATCTTTACCTGTGGTTTGTGCAGTCGTTCCAGCCCGTAACGAAGCTGAATTGCTTCCAACTACGTTGCGATCGCTCCTACTCCAAGATTATCCTGGTTCTTTCAACGTGTTTTTGGTAGACGATCGCAGTACAGACCGGACAGCAAATTTTGCCGAAGGAGTTGCACACGCTGTCGGTAAACCCCACCAATTACATATTATCTCAGGCGAATTACTGCCTGCTGGTTGGTCGGGCAAACTTTGGGCAGTTGAGCAAGGTATAAAAAGTGCTAGTAAATTCGCACCCGACTATTTTTTACTGACCGACGCAGATATTGAACACGATCCTGGTAATCTTCGCCGTCTCGTTGCGAAAGCTGTCCAAGAAGATTTAGACATGGTTTCGGTAATGGTGCGACTCAGATGTGAAAGCTTTTGGGAAAAACTTTTGATTCCGGCTTTCGTCTTTTTCTTCCAAAAACTCTATCCTTTTCGCTGGGTGAATAATCACAACAATCCCACAGCCGCCGCAGCTGGAGGATCTATTTTGATCGCCCGTGAAGCTTTAGAGCGAATCGGAGGTATTCAAGTCATTCGCCAAGCTTTAATTGATGATTGCGCCCTAGCTCAAGCTGTTAAGAGGAGTGGGGGAGTGATGGGGGATAAGGGGACAAGCCCAATCCCCAGCCAAGGGCGTATCTGGCTAGGATTGAGTAGCTTGACTCGCAGTTTGCGTCCTTATGATTCGCTAGCGACGATTTGGGATATGGTTGCTCGTAGTGCTTATACCCAACTAAACTATTCTCCATTACTACTTTTGGGTACTTTGGTGGGAATGCCTCTGATTTATCTATTTCCACCTGTATGTGTAATTCTAGGTGCAGTTTGGGGTAGTTGGGCGATCGCACTTACAGGTTTATTGGGATGGCTGTTAATGAGTTTTGCTTACTATCCGACAATCCGCTTTTATAAATGTTCTCCCTGGTTAGCCTTTAGTTTACCTGCGATCGCTTTTCTCTATACCCTGATGACTCTAGACTCAGCACTCCGTCACTGGCAAGGACGCGGCGGCGCTTGGAAAGGAAGAGTTTATCCCAATTCGGATAATTTATAATTGGGATAAAATTGAAGTAAGCCGACAGTGGTTGATTAAAAGAGTTATGACAACCGCAATACCAACAAATAATCCTGTTATTGTCCCTAAAAAGCTGCCTTTTCTGGAATCAATTTGTTGGCAAACTGCCGATGTCTATCGGTTTACTTTAGAAGAAATGCTGAGTCGCTACGAACGTGGTTGGCAATATCGCAACCTATTTCATAATCTTGAGGGTGAAGAACTCAATTTTATTCAGGAACTCGCCAAACGTTATAAATCCTGGTTGCAAGTTTGTTTATGACCTTCAGATTTGAAACCCATAAGTAGAACGACTTGAAAAAAAGAAACTATGTAAACTTACCGAAAATCATTTCGTAGCAAGGACTTTAGTCCTGATTTGAGAACTTTAGTTCTCACTACAAACCTTTAATTATTTACCTTGTTCTACTTAATCAAAGGTATTGATTTACTCTCTATAGATTTAGGTTTATCTCACACTCCAAGGAATTTTCGAGAACAACATGATATCTTTGCCGATTTAGAAACACAATTTGAAAAATGAGAAGATTCTTAAACAAATAGCGATCGCCCAATGCCCCTAAATCCTTGAAGCTGTTTGTTTAGTACCAGGACAAATAGACAATGGTTGAGCCGCTTTTAATACCGCATCCAGCAACCCTGGAAACAGCATCTCTAAATCTTCACGCCGCAGAATATTAATATGATGTGTCCCTTCTTTACGTGTAAGGACTATCCCCGACTCCCGCAAAATCTTAAAATGATTGGACATCGTAGACTTAGCGATCGCAAAATCAAACTGGGCACAGCATTGTTCCCCCTCAGTCGCCAGCAGCCGCACAATCTCTAGCCGCACTGGATCGCCCAATGCATAAAGCACTCCTGGTAAAGAAATATTTTTTCTATCTGGATGATAAAGAAATCTCATAGTTGCATTATCTCATCAGGTGGCATATATTTTTATTATTCGATATTATCGAATTATAGAATTAATTAGGAAGGCAATTTATGTCATCCATTACAAATGTCACGGAAGCCACATTCAAGCAAGAAGTTTTAGAAAGTGAAATTCCGGTCTTAGTAGACTTTTGGGCACCCTGGTGCGGCCCTTGCCGGATGGTGGGTCCAGTCGTCGATGAAGTTGCTGCGGAATACGAAGGACAGGTGAAATTTGTGAAGCTGAATACAGATCAGAATCCTACTGTCGCCAGCCATTATGGAATTCGCAGCATCCCGACGCTGATGGTTTTTAAGGGGGGTCGGCAGGTCGATACTGTCGTAGGGGCAGTTCCAAAAACCACTTTGAATAAGACCTTAGCACAGCATCTTTAATTTAAGTGAAGGGGATTGGGG
>NZ_NOLI01000086.1:0-35546 GCF_002245975.1 Nostoc sp. 'Peltigera membranacea cyanobiont' 213
GCCTTTGACTACGGGCGGGCAAGATGCCCACCCCACAATAAGTACTTGAGTATTTTTTATTTGAAAGTCCCTTATGCTTTTGTTGATGAAACGCATGAGTTTATTAGGGATTTCCAAGAAATAAATTACTTAAATAAACAGAGAGTTTTTTTCGTCAGTTTTTTGGGTATTTTTTTATTTGGAAGTCCCTTAATAAAACACATGAGTTTGTTGATGAAAATTATAATTTTATACTTAAAGCCAGTAGGGTGCGTTACGGCTTCAGCCTAACGCACCGCCAAACACTCAAAAATAGAAAGACTGTACACAACGCAGTGTGTAAAAAAAAGCAATAAAATATTTAAATATCTAAAAAACTCAGTTACATCTAAATTTTTGAACTTAATTGCGGAATTTAGAACTAAAACGGTGTGTTAATAGTAAATAAGATATACATAGTCATAGGCAGGATATGATACTTGAGACTGCGGCGATCGCAATTGGCACTATAATAGCCACCAAAGCCTTAGAAAAAACCACCGAAAAGGTAACAGAAGTTTTATTAGATAAGACTGGTCAGTTTCTCGTCATCCTCAAAAAATAAATGTTTGCCAGTCCTTGTTTGCTAGGGAGCATCCTGATGTAGCTTCTAGCTTGAACAATTTAGCTTCCCTCTACGATAGCCAAGGACGGTACAGCGATGCCGAACCTCTGTACATTGAAGCCCTGGCAATGTGCCAACGGGTGTTAGGTGTTAATCATCCCAATACAGCGAAAGTTCAAAAAAATCTAGCAATCCTGCAACACCAGTCTAATCCCCCCGCTATTCGCAAAGGTCGATTAAGTCACTTTATGCAAATATTAAAGGCGATATTAATTTTACCCTTTTCCATGCTGTGGCGATTTATTAAAAAATTAATTCGTAATTAAAATATTGGTTTTGTGCAATTGAGAGTGGAGAAAGCAATTAGTTGAGTGGAATTATTAGATTCTGCTGATGCACTACAAAAATTAAAATATACAGCACAAACAGAAGACTGGGTAATTGGTGTAGTGAATGCTGACGGCGAAAAATGCGATCGCTGTTGGAACTACTCCACTCCTATGGGAGAATCAGCAGAACATCCCTTAATTTGCGAACGATGTGTTGCAGCCTTAGCCGGAGAGTTTTAACAAAATAAAACTTACTGGCTACAAACAAAGCCTAATGACACTAGCTGATTTTTGCGTTCTGATTGGATTTTTGCTCTGAATTCTTCAAACGTGTCGCCTGACTTTCACGTCCGGTTCTGAAGCCAAGTCGGAAGGGCGACCTTCCGGCTTAGGTCAACGGTTTTCCGCTAATTATGATAAAATTATCCACTTCTTTACACCAGACTAAACATTGCCAAATACTTACTATCTAGAAAACAATGATTGGCTAAATATCAGCTTCAGACTATGCCTTGCATTGGTTATCGGGGCAATTATTGGCTTAGAACGCCAAATGAGTCACAAACCGGCAGGTTTAAGAACTCATACGCTGGTGAGTATGGGTTCTGCTGTATTTACCTTAATAATTATGCAAACGGGAGAACTGCAAACTAGTCCTGATGCACTTAGCCGCGTCATTCAGGGGATTGCAGCCGGTGTAGGATTTCTCGGTGCTGGAGAAATTGTGCGCCAATCTTCTCAAGAATCACAGCGACTTGAAATTCATGGACTCACCTCAGCAGCAGCTATTTGGGTTTCGGCTGGATTAGGAATTGCTGCCGGCTGTGGTTTATGGCAGTTAGGATTGATTGCTGCTCTGCTGACTTTTTTGATTCTCAAGGTCTTTAAAAGGTTAGAAAAACATCAATAATCAAGGACTTTTTATGCCCGTGAGAACTTTTTGCGTAGCCGTCCCAATGGCAACTCTATAAAATGGTAAATCATATATGCCAATCCAACAGAAATTAATAGAGAAATTCCTGCTTGCATAAATTTATGCAATTGGGGTAAGTACATGTTAACTGTGAAAATCACAGTATAATGCACAAGGTACAAAGAGTAAGATAGTACACCCAAAAAACGCATCCAGTTTAAATTTAGCAAGGGGAATAATCCCCAGTCGGGAAAGCGAATAGCGGTAATAAAGATTGGATATAAAGCAATTCCCTGGATACTATAACGAAAGGTTTGTTGAAATTCAGGGGAGCGATATAAAAATGAAAAAATAATCAAGATTACTCCTATGGGCAGCAATAAATATTTCCATGTTTTTTTAGAATAATACTGTTTATCCAGCATGGGGTTATTATTAACTGCCAATGCACAACCGAATAGAATACTATCTAACCGAGTATCTGTTGCATAGAATATACGTTCTGAAGATGCCCCAAAACTATAAACCTGAAGACACCGCCAGAGTAAGGTTGCTAAACATAATCCCCAAAGAACTAGCATTTGTCTGTGTGGAGTTATACGCAATTTGCGTAGAGCTAGATAAAGCAGGGGGAAAAGTAAGTAAAAGTGTTCTTCGACAGCGAGAGACCAATATACGCCACTACCGGGAGTAGTTCCATTAGGAGAAAAAATTGTATAGTAGTTGTTATAGTGTAAACACTGAGACAAAAACGCTGGTAAACGAATTTCTCCCTGAATAAATCCTAAGACAGTTAAGGCAGCCCCTAAAAACAACACTAGGTAAAATGCGGGCCAAATACGCAGGATTCTTCTTGTATAAAAAAGCTTAAAATCAATAGTTTGATAGCGATCGTATTCTCGCCTAAGAATAGTTGTTATTAAATAGCCACTGAGAAAGAAAAATATTGTTACGCCGAAGCCTCCAGGAAAAAGCTCGGCAACTTTTGCATGGGATAAAAAGACAATTACAAAAGCAACAGTTCTTAGCCCATCCAGAGATGGTATGTAGAATTTTGAGTGTGCATTTGCACCAGCCGCAATATCTGGATTACTTGCAGGGGAAGATGTTAAAGGTTTTTCCAAGAATCTTTACTCCTTGATGGTGCAACTAAATAAGTTGAATAATTTGTGAGATAAATAATCCAGTAAGTTATCTGACATACCGCAGTTATACAGACATATTCTATTTTTTTGTAATTTTTATTATACAATAGTCGAGACAAAATTGTGATATGGGAGAGACTAAAATTGAGTAAGAATACTTGTGGTAATACCACCCAAAAGTCGTTTTGTCAAAATATGAATTTTGCTCAAACGGCCATAACTCATTAAGTGCTAACGGAGATTAAAATTCCTTAGAAGTTTGTCACCCAACGAAAAACTATAGGTTTTCAACCAGAGGATAATTATTAAGAGTAGCTCTTTTCAAGGTTGGCAAAAATGTTGGTTAATAAATTTTTTAACCTCTTATACCAATTTAATGTGAAGTTGCAAATATCTCGATCCCCCTAAATCCCCCGATAAATTAGGGGACTTTGATAGATGTTTTTCCGGTTCCACCCTTAATAAGGGGAGCCAGCGAGGTCTTGGGGGTTTCCCCCATGAGCGACTGGCGTGGGCTAGGGGGATCGAATTCTATGCAGCTTCATAAATAATTGGTATTATCTATGTTTTTCCTGCGTGTATATTAGTTAAATAAATTACTTTTAACCCGCAGAGGCGTAGAGTACGCAAACAGAAAAAGAGATTTTTGGAATCACCTTAGAAAAGACTTATTCTAAATCATTATAAATTTGGGATTATTTGTCCTGCTTTCACAAAAAGAATTTGGGAGGACTTCAACCACTGGGAATCAAAAGAACCCAAGTGAGTTGTAGTAATCAAGGTTTGAAAGCGGTCTTGAATAGCATCAAGTAATTGGTTTTGGCGGGATAAATCTAGTTCGGCAAGAACATCATCAAGTAATAGCAGGGGTGGTTCTTGGACGATTTCTTCAATTAATTGTAATTCTGCTAATTTTAAGGCTAGAACCAGCGTTCGTTGTTGACCTTGGGAACCGTATTGACGAGCGGGTGTCTGGTTAATAGTTAACTCTACTTCGTCACGATGAGGGCCAACAAGAGTAGTGCCTTGGTGCAGTTCGGCAACGGTTCGCTGCTGAATTTTTGCTAAAAAAGCTTGCTGCACTTCTTCTGGATGGTTATTTTCTAAAGGAATATTAGGCATGTACTTAATTTCTAGAACTTCTGTACTGCCACTAATACTGGCGTGCCAAGCACTAGCAATGGGAGCTAATCTTTGGATGGCGCGATCGCGTCTTCTAATTACCCTAGTTCCTGTGGTAGCTAACTGTGCATCCCATACCGCTAATTCTGACTGTAAAGACGTTGCATTTAACGTCTCTACATGGCGTTTTAAAAAGGCATTTCGCTGACGTAGTACATGGTTATACTGCTGTAAAATGTGAGCATAAACTGGTTCCAGTTGAATTAAGAGTGTATCTAACCAATTGCGGCGACCTTCCGGGCCGCCGCGTACTAAGTCTAAATCCAAGCTGGAAAACTGCACTGCATTGAGAACGCCGAGAAAATCCATTTGACGGCGAATAGATTCACCATTGATAGCAACACTCCGGCGACCATTGCGCCGGAGTGTTAAAGTCAGGTCACTAATACCTGTTTGTCGCTCAAGGGTGGCATTAATTTGAGCTATGGCTTCCCCTTCTTGAACCAAATCGCGATCGCGGGTCATTCGGTGCGATCGCAATGTCGCCAGCAACTCCACCGCCTCCAACAAATTCGACTTTCCCTGAGCGTTATTACCTACCAAAATTGTTTTGGCAGCATTAAACTCAACCTTTTGGTCTTGGTAATTGCGAAATTGTCTGAGGTTTAGAGTTTTCAGGTACATGGTGGGGATTGGGGAATGGGTACTGGGGAATGGGGAATGGGTACTGGGGGGACAAGGAGAATAAGCAATACCCAATTCTCAATCCCCGATCCCCAATGCCCAATTTACACAGCCTTCTTGCCCATAATCCGCAAAAATATTTTCTCTGCTTCAATCCAGACAAACATTAAGGCACTGAAGCCAATACAGACCCCCAATTCTTGCATATTGAGATAGTGAGTACCAAAGAAATCTCGCAGGGGTGGGACGTAAACTAGCATCAACTGCAAAATCGTGGTGACGACCACAGCCGCTAGTACAAATATATTAGAGAAGGGATTCATCTCGATAGTCAGTCGGTTATTGGAGCGAATGGCGATCGCATGTCCCATTTGGGCAATACACAAGGTGGTAAATACCATCGTCTTCCAAGTCTCTGGATCTCCCTGATACCCAGCTGCATGAGTATGTTGATAAGCCCACCACATCAAGGCAATGCTGATAATGGCAAAAATTATGCCAATGCGAATCATATAAGAACCCAATCCCCTAGCGAAAATACTTTCGCGGGGACTAAAAGGCGGACGTTGCATCACATCCGGTTCTGGAGGTTCCACAGCTAATGCCAAAGCTGGTAAACCATCTGTCACCAAATTCATCCACAAAATTTGTAAGGGGGTAAGGGGAACGCCTCCCAAACCAATTAGGGGTGCGGCGGCAATTGTCAGAACTTCACCAATGTTACTGCCCAGGATGTATTTAATAAAACGGCGGATATTGGTGTAAACAACTCTACCTTCCTTGGTTGCACTGACAATGGTGGCAAAGTTGTCATCAAGTAAGACCATATCGCTGGCTTCTTTACTGACATCAGTGCCAGTAATACCCATTGCAATCCCGATATCGGCTTGTTTGAGGGCTGGGGCATCGTTAACACCATCGCCTGTCATGGCGACAAATCGGCCCCGGCGTTGCAATGCTTGGACAATTCGCAGTTTGTGTTCTGGGGAAACCCTAGCATAGATGCTCACTAGGTCAACATTTTGCTCTAATTCCTGGTCACTCATCCGTTGCAATTCTTGACCTGTGAGGACACGTGCGCCTTCCTCAGCAATTCCCAAATCGGTAGCGATCGCTCGTGCTGTTAATTGGTGGTCGCCAGTAATCATCACTGGGCGAATCCCTGCTTCACGGCATTCTTGCACAGCTGCCCTTACTTCTGGGCGGGGTGCATCCAGCATTCCCACTAATCCCAGCCAGACTAAGCCTTGCTCAGATTCTTCACCTGAACCTTCCGGTGGGATTTCTGCAAGGGGTTTGTAGGCAAAACCTAGCACTCGCAAACCTTTACTCGCCATCAGGTCATTTTCTGCCAAAACTTGCTGGCGTTGTGCGTCGGTTACAGGGGCTGTGTCATTGCCCAAATGAATTTGAGTGGAACGTGCCAAGATTAACTCTGGAGAACCTTTGGTAAACATTAAATAAGGTTCCGATTGGAGAAAACCGGCGATCGCCGGATCGACACCTCTCGAAGATGCTTCACCTGTGGCGACTCCCTCCACCTGAGAAATCACGCTCATCCGCTTCCGTTCCGAGGAAAAAGGGAACTCCGCAACGCGAGGTAACTTACTATTCCACTGGTCTTTTTCGATTCCGGCTTTTCCCGCCAAGGTGACTAATGCCCCTTCTGTCGGATCTCCTAAAATTGCCCATTCACCTTGTTCTTTTTGCAATACGGAGTCATTACAAACAACACAGGCTACTGATAGCGCTGGGATTTCTGGAGATTCCTCTAGGGAAATTTTTTGACCATTTAACTGAAAGTCTCCTGTAGGAGCATAACCTTCGCCGGTGACGCGAAAGGTTTTGTCGTTAGTGAAAACCGATTGCACGACCATTTTATTTTGAGTCAGTGTGCCGGTTTTATCAGAACAGATGGTGGTTACAGAACCCAAAGTTTCTACTGCTGGTAATTTGCGAATCAAGGCATTTTGGCGCACCATTCGCTGGGTTCCCAATGCCAAAGTCACGGTAATTACAGCAGGTAAACCTTCTGGCACCACAGCAACCGCCATACTCAAGGAAACTTCCAAGAGTTCTTGGATGTTTTTAAAACCCCCGTCTTTGATGACACCGCCAACGACAACGATCGCCACCAGAATTAAAGAACCCGTAACTAGGACGTTACCCAGTTGAGTCATCCGTTGCTGTAACGGCGTAGGTTCGCTTTCCACCGCCTGCAACATCGTGGCAATTTTGCCTAATTCTGTTGTCATTCCGGTGTTAGTCACCAGAACCTTGCCGCGTCCTTGGACTACTTCGGTTCCTTGAAAGACGACATTGAGGCGATCGCCTAATGATGTTTCCTCCGGCAATTTTAGTGATGCCTGTTTATTCACCGCTTCGGCTTCACCAGTCAGCGCCGACTCACGTATTTGTAAATTAGACTGTTCGATCAAGCGGCCATCTGCGGCTATCTGCATCCCAGCTTCTAGCAGCATTACATCCCCTGGAACTAGCTCCTTGGCTGCTATCTCCACCAGTCTAGCGTCGCGCATGACTCGCACTAAGGGAGAGGTCATTTTTTTCAAAGCTGCCAAGGCTTTTTCGGCACGGCTTTCTTGGACGTAGCCGAGTATGCCATTGAGAATGACAATTGCTAAAATAGCGATCGTATCTTTAAATGGCACTTCACCAGGCTTTAATCCGCCCGACTGCAAACGCATCAGGTCTAAAAACCCAGAAATTAAAGCCACGCCAATCAGCATCAACAACATAATGTTCTTGAACTGATCCAGCAAAATTTCCCAAGCACTACGGCCAGCAGTTTCTTCAAGTTCGTTGGGGCCGTATTTTTGTAATCTCTGTTCAATTTCTTGGGGTGTTAAGCCACTGTCTGCATTACTATCAAGCAGGTCTAGCGCTTTATCAACTTCTAAACTATGCCAAACGGCGGCACCTTCAGGCAGAGAATTAGCAGACATCGTGTAAGTCACAGGAAATGGTTACAAAATTCGATCATAATTTAGTGATGGCAAGAATTGCATCTTCTAAAGTTACATTAAGGCGATCGCTCAGTTGGATGAATGTATATGTAATTCTTAACATTTGGAAATTCCTCCTGTTTTGACATAGTATTATTTCTCACGAAAGAGTCGATCGGAACACATTTTACCGATAATTGTCAGTACCCCGCTCTAAAGGTGGCAATCAAGAACCACATTTAGATAGCTGACCCGCCTAAGTACTTTTTGTACTATGTTATTGGCAAGAGTTAAAGACCTACTTTGGGATGCGTGATCCCAGTCCCAAACTCTAGAACTAAATGGTTAAACATCTTTACGAGGGGTAAAGAAGTGCTGTTTGGATAGTACCGACCAATAACTTTGGCAAAGCTCACAATCCGGTCTTAGCAAGGCGCTCCCGACATATAGGGAAACGGGTAAATACTACTCCTCTGTTTACTCACCCAATTAGGGGGAGCCACTGCTTGACTAAGATTTTCCGCATCAAGCAATTGGTGTGACGGCGCTTAAAACCGCTTGAGTCATGTTTCCTCCCTACCCAAAGGTGAGGGTTTTTTATACTTCCCCCAAGGTTTTATGAGTTTTGCACTCCCCACTTTGACCGTTAGCCAGATGTTTGGGCAAAGAACAATTCGACCGCTTACTGCTGCTACCTTGTGTGGCATTACTTTCATCAAAGATAGACTAATTGCCATTGACAGTATCAAAGGGCATCTACTGGAGATCGATCCCACTTCTGACAACAGCAAAATTCTTAATCCCCATCAAGTTAAAGAATTTACTGATGTCACTGGTATAGCGGTGTGGGAAGATACCCTCTGGGTGAGCCGAGAAAATAGTGTTTACTTGTGCAAGCTCGATGCTTTAGGTCTAGAACATTTTGTGACATTGCCTTATCAGGTTGATGGCGTTGCTGTTTGGGAAACAACAGTTTATGTCAGCTGCCAAAGGCTAGGCTACATTCTGATTTTTGACCGCGAAACGCGAAAAGAGATTACCAGATTTTATGCCCCAGGCGTTGGCATAGAGAATTTAGCTGTAACTCAGGAAATGCTATGGATTTGCGATCGCACCGAACAATCAGTTTACGCGATGGACAGGGCCACAGGAGAACTGCAATTTAGTGTCCTGACCCCCTTTGAATGTCCCACAGGCATTGCAATCCATAAAAATGGCGAAACAGGCAAAGAAAGTATCTACATCGCTTACGCCACAGAGGAGCCTTATATTCGAGATAACCCCAATGCCGATCCGAGTCATGAGTTAACATTCCGCGATCGCACTTTTATTCATCCCCTGTATTATCATTACCAGCCAGATAAGCGTTACGCCCTCTCTAATGGCTATCTGATTGAAATGTCTTATGCTGAGGAAATTGCCCCCTTAGATGAGGTGTATTTACCTGATGTCGAATGGCGCATCGCTCTACCATCGGAAACTGAGCGTCAAAAAGTGAAACACGTTGAACCCATTGGTATACCCTTTACCGAAGAAGTGGTCGAAGGTCAACGCGTAGCAGTCTTTAAATTTGATTCTCTTGCTCCAGGCGAACGGCATATATTTGGCTGGAAAGCACTTGTGGAAGTTCGAGGAATTAAGTATCGCATCACACCCAGAGATGTAGAAGATATACCTGAACTTTCCCCAGAATTACAAACGCGCTACCTAGTAGATGACGACGATTTAGCAATGGATACTACCATTGTTCGCCGTGCCGCTAGAGAAGCTATTGGTTCTGAAACCAATGTGCTGCGGAAAATGCACAGCATCCGCAACTACGTTTACGATCAGTTATCCTACGGTATTAAACCTTACATTGACACACCAGATACGGTTTTAGAGCGGGGTGTTGGTTCCTGTGGCGAATATGTAGGTGTTTTACTTGCCCTATCCCGTTTAAATGGTATCCCTTGCCGCACCGTAGGCAGGTACAAATGTCCTCCCCATAGTGACTTAGTAGGAGTACCGCTACAACCCGACTTTAATCATGTTTGGCTGGAATTCTACGTCCCGAATTTTGGCTGGTTGCCAATGGAATCAAATCCTGACGATATCGGTGAAGGTGGCCCTTATCCAACGCGCTTCTTTATGGGTTTATGCTGGTATCACATTGAAATTGGCAAAGGTATCACCTTTGAAACCGTCACAAGCAAAGGTTCGCGGCTAACCAAAGAAGATATCCCCATCGGTGATTTGGCGATAAATCATATTCGATTCACAATTCTTAAAGAATTGCCACCCTTTTGAATTAGGGCATTGGGAAAAGAACCCTGAAAAAGTAGGGTGTGTTACGCCGTAGGCTAACGCACCTTAATATTCTCTGCTTAACCACAATTTTCGTCTACTTCTGAACTCTTGTTCTGATTCAAGTATTCTTCAAACAATTCAAAAAATTTCTGTAGTGCCTCATGCTCATCTACAGAATAGAAAAGAATTATTTTAGCCCATGACTGACCTGAGTTAATTCCATATTTTTCTTTAATCCATGATTGAAAACCTTCAAATTCTCTTTCTGGCTCAGTTGGGAGTATGCCAACTTCTCTTCGAGACAGACTGTATCCTCGCAAAAGCATATCAAGTCTAGTAATTGAACTACTTCCTAAATACATTCCTGGTCTTTTCTTTATCCCCTTTAGAATCTCGTCATAAATATCAAACTGACGAAACTTTGAATTATCTTTAGTAGGGCTATATTTTTCTTCTCTTTCGAGAATTTTTGAATCATTTTTATGTTTGAGAAACTTCTCATATTCTTCAAAAAATCTGTAGAAGGCATTTCTCTCAGTATGACAAAGAAACATAATTATCTCACTCCACGATCGTGAAACTGTAATTTTTGCTCTTTCTTGCATCCACTCGTTAAATCCCTCCATTGGGTAGCCTTCTGGATTTAATCCGAAGTGTTCTATTTGACTGAAATACCACCCACTTACAAAGGAACTAAGGTGAGTAATTGATGGCTTATCTATATACATGACTGGATTTTCTTTAATATCTTTGAGGAGTCTAGATAGATTGCTCATATTGATTACTCCAATTTAATTTAGTAAGTATGGTGTGTTATGCCGTAGGCTAACGCAACTTAATACTCTCTGTTTAACCCACTAGTTCCGTCTACTTCTGAACTCTTGTTCTGATGCAAGTATTCTTCAAACAATTCAAAAAATTTATGTAGTGCCTCATACTCATCTACAGAATAGAAAAGAATTATTTTAGCCCATGACTGACCTGAGTTAATTCCATATTTATCTTCAACCCATGATTGAAAACCTTCAAATTCCCTTTCTGGCTCTGTTGGAGGTACGCCAACTTCTCTTCGAGCCAGACTATATCCTCGCAAAAGCATATCTAGTCTAGTGATTGAACTAGTTCCTAAGAACATACCTGGTCTTTTCCTTATGCCCTTTAAAATCTCGTCATAAATATCAAACCGAGGAAACATAAAATCTTGACGAAGCCTTACAACGTCTTCAGGTTCTTGAATTTTTGAATCATCTTTCTGTTTTATAAACTTTTCAAATAGTTCAAAAAAACTATAGAAAGCATTTCTGTCACTACCACAGGAAAATATAAGTATTCCAGCCCAAGATCGAGTCACATTAGTTTTTTCTCTTTCTTGTATCCATTCTTGAAATCCTTCCATTGGGTAGCCTTCTGGGGTTAATCCTAAGTCACTTAGTTGACCTAAATACCCCCCGATAAAGAACTTAAGACAAGTAATTGATGGCTTGTCTATGTATATAACTGGATTTTCTTTAATCTTTTGGAGAAGCGTAAAAAGCTCATTCATGCCAGCAACCTCTACTTTGGTGAATGTTTAGTAATTGAATAGCCATATTGTGCTTTTATTGCAGTCAATCTTTCCTATCACGAGGGGGTGAATTATCTGGCAGTGGATCGGCACGAACCACATCGCTAATCCATCCATTCTCAATATTATTGTTAAAATAATTTGCATAATCATCCCATGTCATGGTATCGCCAGTTGAGGATTCATAAACGACTCCACGAGTTTTATTATTACCATCTCCATCATTTAATTTAATCCAAAATACATAATCACCAGACGGAGGCTCGCTACCACCAAAATAACGACCTGGATATTGATTAGCTAAACTTCTAATTGCCCCTGGTGCAGGCCGCCAACTTCGATAATGATTAGTTACAAATTTGTCGGGATAACCAGACCTCCTGTAATGCACTGTTTCGTGAAATTTATAATTATAAAGAACTGAAGATTGACCTTGTGGCCCACAAACCAAATTAAGTGGATAAAAAGAACAATATTTTTCCTTAGCTTGATTTTGAGCCTGCTTCCAAATATAAAAAGTAGCAATACCAGGTAAGCGCATATCCTCAATAACTGTAGTCCTAGCAACAGCTTCCACAGATGAAGTAGTAGCTCCTGTACCTGTAGTTGTGCTAATCTCTGTTGTTCTGGCAGCCTCCGCAGTATGAGAGAATAAAGCCGAACCACATTCAGGTTGAACAGCACAAGCGTCTAGATATGACAGCAATGCAAATGCAGGTTGAGGTAAAATAACTTTAAATATTAAAAGTAAAATAAAAGTCCGAATTCCAATTGATTTGTAAACAGATTTCTTTATCGTTAATCGCATTAGTCTTAACTCCTGAGATACCAAGATAAAATAGGTGAACTTTACATCTAGTTTGTCTGATATAGGACTAGTATTTGAGAGAGCATTTATAAAGTAAACCTTAAATTGTAGGGTGTGTTAAAGCAGCGCGTAACGCACCTGAAAATATGGTGCGTTACGGCTGAATTAGACTTTCTCAAACCCTCAAATTCTTACACAGCCGTAACACACCCTACTTCATATTTACTTTATAAATAGGCTCTGATTTCTGAAAAGATACGTAGGGTGTGTTAGCGACAGCATAACGCACAATCGTCAAGGGTTTAGTGCGTTACGAACTGCGTTCTAACACACCCTACAATACCTAGTTTTGTTCAAAAATCAAATATGATTCCTATAAGAGTTGAGAACAATGTCAGTAAAAGTACGATGATTTAGCAGTTATTTTTTATATTAAACCAATTTCAATAGGTAAAGCAATTAGCTATTAACTCTTAAACTTGGCAATGGATATGATTGAGTTTGCCTAACATCGGCAAATTCACAGATTGAGTTAAATGGGCAAAAACGGCAGTGAGAACCAGGATTCGGAGGAAATATTTTACTAAAATTGTTCGTTTCTTCCTGATATTTATGCAAATCGTGCTGATGCTTGTGGGCAATATTAGCTAATTCAAATTTTAAGGATTCTAATTCACTATTATTGATGCTAATTAACTCAGACTTCTTACATATTTCTAAATTATAAAATGATGCCACAGCTTCTCTTCCGGGGTAAAGATAACGAGCAGCTACCAAATAAACTAATGCCTGTCGTTTGTCAAAAGCTGACTTACCAGTTTTAAAATCTAAAATATGTAAAGTGCTATCAGACTCAATAAAAACGCAGTCCATAGCTGCATATAAGCGAAAGCAATAATCTTCTTGTTCAACTACTATCGGTTTAGGAAAACCTTCATCACCCGGAGTTAATTGGATAATATCTTTATCCAAAAGCAACGGCGCATCGTGATACTTTTTCAAAATTTGCAGCACGCGTTGCTGGACTTGATCGCTTGAATTGCCTAATTTTAGTAGCTGTGCAACTCTTTCTACACCATCTGCTTGCTTTAACAGATGCCTGTGATGATGAAACTCATAAACGCCTTTTTGGGCGAGTATGCCAATCCTCTGGGGTGCAGTAGCTTGCGATAACAGCGCTTTAACTTTTGGTTCGTGTTGCCGTGCTTTGATAAACCCCCGTCTCATCTGGCAATGCCAGCGTTCTTGCCCAGTTGCTGGGGCAACTAGAGACCAAAGGTGATAACTGGCAAAAGGTCGATCGGGGGTTGACATTGCTCAGAAACAGTGAGAGAAGATACGGTGGGGAGAAGTTTAAGCTAAGGCTTTCTTAGAAAAAAACTTCGAGTGATAATTGCTACTACACACGCTTTGCAGGAAGCTTTTATAGTACTGATTATGTCCGCGGGAGCAAGTGGCAAAAATGTCCAGCAAGATAGAATTTGGCACCGATGGATGGCGAGGGATTATTGCCGATGACTTTACTTTTCCTAATGTACGGAAAGTAACAAGGGCGATCGCCACTTATTTGGAAACAGCTTACAAAAAAGATAGACCAGTACTTGTTGCCTACGATACTCGCTTTTTAGCTGACCAGTTTGCCCAAACGGCGGCCCAAGTCCTGGCAGACTTGGGTTGGACTGTGAAAATTACCGATCGGGATTGCCCCACACCAGTAATTGCCTACAACGCCCGTCACCTAAATTCCGCAGGGGCGTTGATGTTTACTGCTAGCCATAATCCAGCACACTACTGTGGAATTAAATATATACCCGATTATGCTGGGCCTGCCACTCCAGAGATTACTGATACTATTGTGGCAAATCTAGAAAGTGCATCGGATGAGTTGCCTGGGAGCAAATCATCAGGTTCCATTTCAATTTTCGATCCCAAACCTGATTACCTGCAATTTATCTATACTCTACTTGATATAGAAAGAATCAAAAGCGCTAATTTAAAGGTAAAGTATGATGCGCTATATTCTACCTCTCGCGGCTATTTAGATGAAGTTTTACAACATAGTGGCGTTCAGCTAGAAAGTTTTCACGATTGGAGGGATGTTTTATTTGGGGGTGGAATGCCAGAACCCAAAGGAGAACAATTAGTTGAGTTAGTGAAAGCAGTAGTTCGCGATCGCGCTGATTTGGGTTTGGCCACAGATGGAGATAGCGATCGCTTTGGTATCGTCGATGAACAAGGAACTGTCCTCACTCCCAATACTGTGCTGCTAGTTTTAGCCCGTCATTTAATCAAAAATAAAGGCAAAACTGGCGCGATCGTTCGTACTGTCGCTACAACTCACTTGCTGGATAATTTCGCTGCTAAAAATGGGCTACAAATTTACGAAACACCAGTTGGTTTTAAATACATCGGCGAAAAAATGCGCGAAACTGCTGTATTAATTGGTGGAGAAGAATCAGGTGGTTTGAGTATTATCGGGCATATTCCCGAAAAAGACGGGGTTTTAGCCGATATGTTAGTGGCAGAAGCGATCGCTTATGAAGGCAAACCACTAAGTCAAATGGTGGCAGAAGCGATCGCCCAAGCCGATGGCCCACTTTACAACAACCGCCTAGATTTGCACCTCACAGGGGCGCACAAAACCGCCGTCATCGACTCCTTTACTAAAAATCCTCCTACAGAGGTAGCAGGAATTCAAGTCAAGGAAGTGGGACGTAAAGATGGTATTAAGCTGTATTTGGAAGAGGGTAGCTGGGTTTTACTGCGTCCTTCCGGTACAGAACCACTGGTGCGCGTCTATCTCGAAACCAACACTCCCGAAAAACTCACCAAAATTGCCCAAGAGTTAGAGAGTGTCATTGCTCAATTAGAAGCATAAGAAAAAGGAGTTAGGAGTTAAGAGTTGTAAATTAACAATTCTTAACTTCTAACTCCTATTAACAGTTATGAGTTCTAAATTAATAACTCCTAACTTTCCACTCCCCACTTCAATAAAAAAAAATATGAAAACTCTCGCTCCTTTTTTTACATCTCTAGTTGTAGCGGTTTGGGTAATTGCGATCGCAATTATTTCAGTCCAAAATGCCACACCCGTATCGTTAAAATTCTTAACATTCCAATCGATTCAAATACCAATGGGTTTAGTTCTGGCTTTTAGTGCTGTTGTCGGGTTAATTGGCATGGCACTGCTGCAACCTCTCTGGGGACTTGCTGGTATTGGCCAAGGTAATTCTCGATTAGAAGAGGATGCCGAATTTTTTGTTGATGATGAAGATTTTTGAGGTTTGAAAAAACATACAAAAGTAAACCAGTTCAATACTCTTCATCTGCTAATATGCACAATTGTGTCATAAGCCAGGAATACAAGGGACTTCCAAAGAAAAAAATAACCAATCGCTGTGTAAGCAGTTCTTGCAGAGGGATCTTAGCTGAGGGAGTAAGAAAAATATAATCTGAATAAATTGGATAGTTTATTTTCTGGAAGTCCCTTATCCCTGAACATTATCTTAAGGATTGAAATAACTGAAGGCTTCTGAGAGGTAATCAGCAGCAGATGCCACAACTGCGATCGCACTTTCATAATCTAGTCGCGTTGGCCCCAAAACTCCCACACTTCCGACTGGTATTGAACCTCGGCGATAGGTGGAAGAAATTAAAGTACAGGTGCGAATCGGTTCTAAGGGATTTTCTGCACCAATGCGAACCGTTACCCTTGATTTCCCAGCATCCTCTGGTTCTGGTTCCTCAAATATTAATCGCCATAGTTGGTCTTGTTCTTCTTCCAGCAGGTGGATAATTGTTTGTACCTGCTGTAACTGGGAAAATTCCGGCTGGCGCAAAACTTCTGATACACCCCGAACCATAATTTGGGTTGCAGTCGGCGCAAGAGTGCGACGAGTCAATTCCGCAACTGAATTTTTCAAGAATTCCCCGTAGCGTTGGAATTCTTGATCTAGTTCGCTCCAGTTGAGGTTGGCTAATTCCAACAGACTTCGCCCCCGCAAATGGGTATTCAAAAAGTTAGAAACAATCTGCAACTCGCGATCGATTACCTCTGAATCGCGTTGTGTTTCTTCTGATATTGGCGACAAATCCATCAATTTGGAATGCGTCTCATAACCTTCGGTGACAACAATTAACATAATCTGCCCAGCTTCAATTTGCACTAATTGCAGATGTCGCAATAGCGCTGTTGTAGTTTGTGGCATAGCGATTAAGCTAATGCAACCACTCAAGGTTGCTAAAATTTGCGCGGCTCCTTGTAGTAGGGTTTCTAAACTCCGATCTTCCCACTGAAGATGCTTGTGCAGTGCTACTTCTACTTCTCGCCCTAAAGCTTCTGGACTATTTCGTGGAAGCAAGCTACGCGTAGCATCTGTCTGCGACACGCTGCGCGAACGCAGAGAAGGTGTAATTAGCTGGTCAACATAAATGCGATAGCCTGAGTCTGATGGTACTCGTCCAGCAGAAGCGTGTGGTTGGTAGAGTAATCCAGACTTTTCTAAAACGCCCATGACATTGCGAATAGTGGCTGAACTTACACCCAAGTCGTACTCTTCGACCAAAGCCTTTGAACCAACAGGCTCTGCTGTAGCAATGTAGTGACGTACCGTTGCCCAAAGTATATGCTGTTGTCGATTTGTTAACTGGACTTCCATAGGATATGTTTTGCTAGAGGCAAATTTTAATCAAATTCTGGAAAATTTCTGGATTTGATTGAAAAAAAAGAATATTAATAATTAATTAAGATAACAAATTATAGAATTATATTGTGATAATTAATTTTAAGGTTTACGCACAATACTTTTTAAAATTGCACTCTAAATAGAATTTAGGCTTTTGCAGCCAAAGCTGAAAGTTTGGATTTATAACATCCTTTATCAGCTTATTTTTGCATTATTCTACACTGATAAAAGTATTATGGGATACGTATTTTTGCGGCGATCGTAGCGAAGATTTGGGTGGAAAAGTTCCGTAAGTATGTAGCAAGTTGAGAAACTTGCTAACTTGATATAGTGATGTTTTCACAATCACAAAAGCCAGATGGAAGAGTTAATTTCCATTCCATCTGAGTAATGCACCTAAACACAAGCTAATACTGGGGAATTGAATGGTCTACTAAGATGGAGTAAGCGTCAATACCGCCAGAAATATTTTGCACATTTGTAAAACCTTGAGCAATTAACCACTGGCACATCTGGGCAGAGCGAATACCGTGGTGGCATAATACAAGGGTTTCAGCTTGGGGATTGAAGAGGGTAGGTACTTCATCTCCCCATTCGGCAAATTTACTCAAAGGTAGGTTGACAAAGCCCTCAATGCTAGCGATCGCCAATTCTTCTGGTTCTCGCACATCCACTAGCTGTATACTTCCATCACCAGAGGAAAGACGTTTTGCCAGTTCTTCTACACTAATCTGGTTCATGGGTTGACTAAAAAAATTCCCGATAAACAGTCCTAATCTTATTTTATGGTGACAGAAAATCTCTGCCTTTGCATGAGTATCCATTCTCAAGAAGGCTGATAAATTCTGCTAGGCTTTCTGCTTAAATGGCTGTAAACCGTCTTTTTTAAAGGTTTAATGTGAATAGTCAACGCTCATTTATCGGTTTTATCGTCGCAGGTGCGATCGCATTGCTAATTGCGATCGCAGGCATTTACTGGTTTTTCGCCAAAAGTCCGGCTAACCTGATTGCTTCTACCTCCCAGCCTGGTGCAGCCATATTCGTGTCGAAACTATCTCCTGCAATGGTTTCATTGCTGGCCAATCCCGATCGGTTACAGGCGTTGGATCGTGAAGAGGAACTATCTAAACTCAAAACCAGTTTATTCGCCAAGAGTGGCATAGATTATAAACAAGACGTTCAACCCTGGTTAGGGAATGAAATTACATTAGCGATCGCCACCTTAGATATCGATCGGGACTCAGAAAATGGACAGCAGCCAGGGTATCTGTTAGCACTAGCAACCAAGCAACCAGAGAAAAGCCGCGAATTTCTCGAATTGTTGTTTTCCAAACGGGCGTTAGCTGGCGCAACCTTAGCTGTTGAACAATACAAAGGCGTAAAGCTGATTTCTGATAATCAACCAAAAGAGGATTTGCTTGCAGGTGCGGTTGTTGGTGAAGGCTTTGTGTTGTTTGCTAACGATCCGAAAGTGTTGCGAGATGCGATCAATAACGTCCAAGCACCCGATCTAAACTTGACTAGCTCCCCCGAATACCAAAAAGCTACCAAAGAACTACCTAAAGGGGGTTTAGCTGTCGCGTTCTTGAATCTTCCCGTTGTGGCAAAATGGCAAGGCTTAGAACTACCAGAACAACTTTATAACAGCCAAATTATTTCTCTGGCGTTGAATCCCAAAGGATTGCTAGCAGAAACCACCTTTTTGACTTCATCGGAAATTCTTTCTCCATCCTCGCCACTATCTAAACCTGTGGGAGCATTGCAGTATGTTCCAGCATCCGCAGGTTTGGCAATTTCCGGCTCAAATTTGAGTAATTTGGGTAACAGTGATTTAGCTAAACTTTGGAGACAAGCAACAGCTACTGTATATGGTTCTGGGGAAGATGTTGTTTCTCGGTTAGCAAAACCTTTGGTAGATGTTCAAAAACGCTGGGGGATAAACTTACCAGAGGATATTTTTAGCTGGGTACAAGGAGAATATGCCGTAGCATTGTTACCTGAGAAAGAGCAAGCAACACCTCATTGGGTTTTTGTAGTAGAAAAATCTGAGACTGTAGAACAAGGCGTTGCTCGATTAGATGCGATCGCATCATCCAATGGACTGAGCATTAATACCCTGACTATAGACAAGCAAGATAAGCAAAAAATCTCTGCTTGGACAGAGTTAACTACGGCGACTAAAAAAAGTGATGTTAAAGAGGGAGCATCTTTCACTATTGAAACAAAAGTGCGGGGATTGCATACAGCTTTAGGAAATTACGAAATTTTCACCTCTGACTTAGAAACTATGGATGAAATTCTTACAACTAAGGATAATAATTCCTTAATTGACAATCCTAATTTCAAAGATAGTATTGCTGCGATTCCTTTACCAAACCAAGGCTATATATATCTTGACTGGACAAAGAGCCAGAATTTGTTAGAGCGCCAAGTACCGATTCTCAAACTAGCGGAAGTTTTAGGTAAACCGTTTTTTGATAACTTGCGATCGCTCACAGTCAGCAGTTATGGAACTGACACGCGATCGCTCAAAGGTGGCGTTTTCTTCCAACTCAATAATTCCTGAGATTTTGATAAAAGCTCAAGTGCAGAAAGTTAAATAATTTTTAACTTTCTGCACTTTCTTAAATCATGATATTTATTTAGAGTTCCTATAGTGTTTACTATTTGTAATTTCTGGATAATTACTGGCTGCTAACCTAAGATTGTCTATCAAGTTGCGATAAATAGTATTATTTGAAATTTCATTAACAGCCTTGTAGTCTAGCTTTTGAATTTCATTATCCAAAATCTAAAATCCAAAATTGGTATAAATCATTAGTTTGGGAATTGTAGCTGCTGTTTATATCAAGAGAGAGCCTAGCAATTAGCTGCTTGTTTTAATAAACCTTCATTGTGGCACATTTTAATGTGGCACAACCAACTGAAATTTCACTGGAATTTTTTCATTAGAATATGTATATATCATTACTAATTTAACAGCCTGTTGGAGGGCTACTATGAAATACTGTCGCCCCCGACTTCAGTTTACCGGCGGCTGGTTGTTGGCTATACTTGCCACCATCACAGCTACCCCTGTAATAGCAGAGACAGCGAATTTTGGTAGTTTCAACTTATCAACAAACTTTAATCCAGCCCAAGGAATAGTACAGGGGTTTACAGGTGGTTCTTACTCATTGTCTGCCATCAGTAACCGCGATCGCGATCAAAAAGCATGTATAGGCTTTGCCGATCCCAATCCAGATCACATTATGGTTTTGGAAAAAGACTTTTCCCAACTGACAATACAAGTAGATAGCGGGGGAAGCGACACCACTTTAACGATCCAAGGCCCAGATCAAACTACGATTCGTTGCGGCGATGACACTGGTAAAAGCAAAGATGCTAGCGTTAGCGATCGCAACTGGAAAAGTGGCACTTATCGAATTTGGGTAGGTACATTTAATCCTGGGGTCAAGCGCGATTACACTCTGAGAGTAGAGCAGCAGTAATGGGGAGAGACGCGATTAATCGCGTCTGTACAAGAGTTAGGAGTTAAGTGATTAATAACTAATGCCCAATTCCCCATTCCCAATTTTTACGTGCAACACCTGAGAGGATAATATGGGAGAGTAGCTTGTTGTGCTTTCCGAGGGTGCTATCTCGTGCTATCTATACTGCGTGCTGACTTTCGTATCATATTTGAACGTGACCCAGCTGCCCGTAACTGGTTGGAAGTTTTATTTTGTTACCCTGGTTTGCAAGCCCTGCTATTCCATAGGCTGGCTCACTGGCTGTATACTGTTGGTCTTCCCTTTTTTCCTCGCCTGATTTCTCACGTGGCTCGGTTTTTGACTGGAATTGAAATCCACCCTGGTGCAGCAATTGGGCAAAGTGTGTTTATTGACCACGGTATGGGTGTAGTAATTGGTGAAACTGCGATCGTGGGAGACTATGCCCTAATTTATCAAGGTGTCACCCTTGGAGGTACTGGTAAAGAATGTGGTAAGCGCCATCCAACTGTGGGTGAAAACGTCGTAGTCGGCGCTGGAGCAAAGGTACTGGGCAATATCCAAATTGGTAATAATGTCCGTATTGGCGCTGGATCTGTTGTTCTCAGGGATGTCCCTTCAGACTGTACTGTGGTAGGGGTGCCTGGGCGCATCATGTATCGTTCTGGAGTTCGGGTTTCACCTCTTGAACACAATAACTTACCAGATTCAGAAGCTCAAGTAATTCGTGCTTTAGTAGACCGAATTGAGGCGTTGGAAGAACAAATACAAACTCTTCAGCGCACCAATTCTTCAGAAAAAACTCCTGTTTTAGTGGGTTGTTTAGCCACCAAAGAAGATGAGCCAACCCACGATACTCGCTGGTGCAACCTCAAAGATAAGACCATCCAGCAATTTCTAGATGGTGCTGGCATTTAGTTAAAAGTCAAGGGTTAAGGGTCAATCTTTTGACTCTTGACTAAATCACGGATTAATCGCTTCGCTAGTCCACTTTTGCTGGTTATTATGCTGGTCATTACGACAGTAAAGCCATCGATTTTGTGGTTCGCCGCGTAATTCTAAATGGTCTACTTGCACTGGTTCGAGTAGCAGTAGACAAAAATTAGGTACTGGCTCAATAGGATCGGGTGGTGATGGCTCAAAGGCCCCTGCTTCTTTGATTCTGGGTTTACCAGGATGGGGCCAAGCAAATTGTAAACGTGCAGCATCACTCAGTTCTTGCCAGATTGCGGTTCGGGCTGGGTGTAAATCCTGGTGAGAATCATCACTACTGACTAGGGTCAAATCGCCATTGATGCGGAATTGTTCTCGTGTATTGGGGAAGTACCAGCAAACTTCTGCCCAAGGTTGTTGCTGTATCTGGTCGGCTTTAGCGCTACGGATATCGGTGATAAATCTTAGCTGGTTTGTATCTTCTAGGAAGCCGCGAAAGACTAGGGTACGATTAGCGGGGCGACCGTTTGGCTGCACCGTTGCTAGTTGCAGGTAACGGGCATAAACAAGGCTGCGGTTCCGATGGAGTGCATGAGCGATCGCACCTCGCCAAGGAGCAAGAGACATTATACAATTCTGTTGATAATCTAAGTCCAGGTATTCCTGAACATACTACCATTTAGCGCTAGTCATTTCTAAAAGTTCTCTAAGGCTAAGAAGCTTTAAGATTCCACTGCTGTAATATATATGTAAATTCTTAATATAAATAACATCTAATGAGTTCCTTACCCCCTAATCGTGCTAATACCCTCAAAGCTGCTTTTCGTGTTTGTGATGTAGCTCCTCTGGTAACTAGTAAAGATATTGAACGTTATTATGTTAATTTATCAAAAGTTCGCAAGACAGAGGCAATTAAAAAAATTAAAACTCGCTTAGATTTTCTTGAACCCGCAGAATTTTGTAGCCTTCTATTTACTGGACATCGGGGATGTGGTAAAAGTACAGAATTAAGAAAGATTCAGCAAGAATGGGAATCTCAATATAAAGTTATTTATATTGAAGCAGATGCAGAACTAGATATACTAGACGCAGAATACACAGATTTATATTTGGTAATTATTAAAAAAGTTGCTGATGTTCTATACACATCAGAATTAAATTTTGATACAAAACTTTTAATTAATTTTGAATCTTGGTTTAAAGAAATTACTCAAGAAACTGAACAAACAGTTGAAAGGTCAGTAAGTCTTGGCGCTGAGGGTGAAGCAGGAATAAAGATTCCTTTTATATCAAAGCTCTTGGGTAAAATACAAGCTCAAATTAAAGGTGGTGACAAACAAAGAAAGACTGTTCGCCAGAATTTGCAAAAAGATATTGGCCGTTTACAAGCTGATATAAATTTGTTGTTGGGTGATGCTTTTGTCAAGCTTAAATCCAAATACCCGGAATATGAAAAAGGATTTCTAATTATTTTTGATAACTTAGATAGGGTTCCTCCCAATGTAGCTAAACATTTATTTTGTGATTACTCGTTTCAATTACAAAGTCTACATTGTACGATTATCTATACAGCGCCAATTTCTATAGTCTATTCTGAAAATAATTTGAGTAATTCCTTCGACACACCCAATATTGTGCCGATGGTCAATATATATGAGTTTGAACAAGACAAAAACGAGCTAGATTATAATGATGATGGGATAACAGCAATTGCGAGTTTAATTGAACAAAGAGTTGAAGTAGACGCAGTGTTTGAATCGCGTCAATTATTGGTAGATTTAGCGAAAGCAAGCGGCGGTCACATCCGTCAATTGATGCAAATAGCATCACAAGCATTTTTGACAGCAGCAACTCGCGATCGCGATCAAGTTACTGCCGATGATATTATTTATGCGATTAAGCAAGAGCAGTTTAATTTTGAGCGGAGTATCCCAACAGAATACTATTCTGCTTTGGCTGCGGTATATATTAATAAGGATGTTTCTAAAGATGAAATCGGCAGGTTAATGCTGTTCAGTCTTTGGGTTTTTGAGTACAACGGCAAAAATCGCTGGAATTATGTTAATCCAGTTGTGAGGCAAATCCATGCTTTCCAAGAAGCAGTCAAATCAGCCACAAATAACCCCTGAGTTGAATTTAAAAAAAGAAACTTTTGTGCAAATAAATCAGCAGTCATTAGCAGAACTGTTAACCTTTATTGATTTTGCTGATACTCAATTAACGATTGGGTTCGTTGCTGTTAACTTTGCTGAAGATAGGAATACTTTAATTGAAATCCTCAAAAATCATCCTCAATGTGATGATATTCAGTTTGAAATTCTCAATTTTGCCGATCCTAATTTGCGTTTTTTGAGGGATGAGATTGTTCGGGATTTAAAAGAAGTTGATTTAGAACCAGAGAAAAAATTAGTTTTAATTACCATCGGTTTAGAAAAGTCCATTGGTTTGTCTGGAGAATATCCCCCTGTACTGCAAGATTTAAACTTTGTGCGAGACGCTTTTAGTGATAGCGTTCCTCACCCTGTACTGATATTTTTGCCGGATCATGCACTAATGCGTTTGGCAAAATATGCCCCGGATTTTTGGGCGTGGAGAAAAGGAGTATTTTATTTTCAAACAGTCCAGTCTACTCAAGAGTTGGCTATTGAAAAAACTATTCAGTCTGAGAGAATATTAGAAAGTTTAGATTTACCAGAAAGGCAAGAGCGGATTGATTTACTTGAACGCTTGCTAATGGAACCATCAACTGATATACGCACCCGCATTAATATTTTGAAGGAGTTAGGGGTAGTTTATAGGAGTATTGGCGAGGTACAAAAAGCAGAAGATTTTTTGCTAAAAGCTTTGAAGTTGACTGAAGAAGATGAACATTTAGCAGGAATCAAAGCTAGCGTTCTCTACGAACTGGGTTGGATATATGATGATTTGGGAGAATGGGACAAAGCGATCGCACTCTACAATCAGTCCTTGGAAATAAATGAACGCATTGGTAATGTCCAAGGCAAAGCGGCGACGTTGCACTGCCTGGCAATTATCTACGCCAACAAAGGGGATGTGGATGAAGCGATCGCACTCTATAATCAGTCTTTGGAAATAGAAGAAAGCATTGGTGATGTCCAAGGCAAAGCAGCGACGTTGCACTGCCTGGCAATTATCTACGCCAACAAAGGGGATGTGGATGAAGCGATCGCACTCTATAATCAGTCTTTGGAAATAAAAGAACGCATTGGCAATGTCCAAGGCAAAGCGGCGACGTTGCACCAATTGGCAGGTATCTACGCCAAAAAAGGGGATGTGGATGAAGCGATCGCACTTTTCAATCAGTCTTTGGAAATAAAAGAACGCATTGGTGATGTCCAAGGTAAAGCAATGACTCTGTGGTGGTTAGGACATTTGGCAGAACAGCAGGGTGAATACACTAAAGCGATATCTTATTTGCAACCAGCTTTAGAAATTTTGCAGCGATTGAAGTCACCGGATGCTGAAAGTGTGAGTGCAAGTCTTGATAGAGTAATGGGTAATTCGTAATTCGTAATTACTGAAAGATTTTTGCCTCACGCAGAGGCGCACAGAAGAATGCAAAAGTGTAATTTAAGTAAATGAAAACTGCTGTAATGAGTCTTTGATACTCGCCGACGAGTGTTTGAACTTCATTCGTGAACCTCAGAGCTTCGTTAATGAACCTTTGAGCTTCATTCGTGAACCTTGGAACTTCGTTAATGAACCTTTGAGCTTCGTTCGTGAACCTCGGAGCTTCGCTCGTGAACCTTTGAGCTTCGTTCGTGAACCTTGAAACTTCGTTCGTGAACCTCAGAGCTTTGTTCGTGAACCTTTGAGCTTCGTTAATGAAGCTCAAAGGTTCATTAATGAACTTTGACAGCTATTTAGGTGAGAGAATCAGGATCTACACCAAGCGGTAAGTAGGTAGGCGTAATAAAATATAAGATCAAACCTCACCCTCAATCCCTCTCCTTAGTAAGGCTACGGTGTACACACTGTACAGGAGATCCCCCTAAATCCCCCTTAAAAAGGGGGACTTTAAGAGGCTTTTGCCCCCCAATTTATCGGGGGGTTGGGGGGATCAAAAGCTTATGAGGCAACTCTAGAAGACTTGTGTGTACACCGTAGCCTTAGTAAGGAGAGGGAAGCCGGAGGCAGGGTGAGGTTTTATATTTAATTTGATCCACTTACTTAGACTCTTTACTAATTCGTAATTCATATATGAAAACCTATGACTGGATTGTGGTTGGCGGTGGAATTGCGGGTGCTGCACTCGCTTATGAATTAGTCAAAACAGGTTTTGCTGTACTTTTGTTGGAGCAATATCAAACACCACAGAATGCAACTCGCTATAGTTATGGTGGGCTTGCTTATTGGTCGGGGAATACGCCACTAACTCGGCAATTGTGCGAAGATGCGATCGCGCGTTACCATATCCTATCTCAAGAGTTAGACGCTGATATCCAGTTTCGGGAATTAGATTTATTACTTACTATTTCAGCCGCTAATGACCCAGAAGCAACGGCTGCATCATATAATGATTCTGCCATTCCACCCCGTTTACTCAGTATCCAAGAAGCTTGTGAGTTGGAACCACTGCTAAATCCAGAGGCGATATCTGGTGCTTTAACTGTTAAACACGGTCATATTCACCCAGAAAAAACATCACTTGCTTACATCCAAGCCTTTCTGCGGGCTGGCGGTGAAATGCAGATTACCCAAGTTTTGCAAGTACTGCAAGATGGTGTAAAAACCACCACTGCAACTTTCCACAGCGCGAACGTTGTTATCTGTGCAGGTGGACTCAGCCGCCAACTACTAAAATCTGCTGGTATTCCCGTCAAGCTGTATTTTACCCATGCAGAAATCATTGAAACCCCACCTGTGGATGTGCAGTTACGCACCTTAGTTATGCCAGCGAATCAGCAACGTTTTCAATTAGAAGCTGAATCTTCTCAAGTTGATGAGTTGTGGGATGAAGTCGGTAATGAGTTAGTAGCACCGATTTTAGATGCGGGTGCGATTCAATTTCAAGATGGTAGTATCCGCATTGGTCAAATTAGCCGTGCGATCGCAGATCCTCATGCCAAGGTAAACTCAGAGTCAAGTGAAAAGTGGCTGCGAAAAAGTGTTGGTCAAGTTTTACCAGTATTGGGAAATTTACCAGGAACTTGGCATCATTGCTTGGTGGCATTTAGTAGCGATCGCCAGCCGTTGATTGGTACTATCCCAGGATTTGACAGCATTCATTTATTCTGGGGATTTAGCACTCCTTTGGTGATTATACCACCTTTAGCAAAGCGCTTTGCTAACTTTGCTTCTGGCAAGAAAGATGAAATTATTCTCCAGCTATCTCTTGATCATTGACAATAATTTCAGAAGACCGAGCTTAACAAAGATTAACATTGCAAAATTATTTTTTTGTTACAAAAATCATAGATTTTGTATAAGCAGTAACTTTTTACTAGTAAACTATCGCACTATCATCACATTTTAAAGTTTGATATTGTCAGCTTTCTATTAAGTTAGTTGATTCATCAAGAGGAAAATTAATCAAGATATGAGAAGACAATTTAACAGACGCAAGTTTTTAATCTACGGTTCTTTAACTTTTGGAAGCAGCTTTTTTATCAAAGCTTGCGCGAATAATTCCCCAACTGTTACAGAGAGTCCAGTCGCGTCTCCTGCTGCAACTCCTGCTGCAACTCCTGCTGCGGCTACTGCTGGTAACACCATCAAAGTAGGTATTTTGCACTCTCTGAGTGGTACGATGGCTATTAGTGAAAAAAGCGTTGTCGATGCTGAAAAATTAGCAATCAAGGAAATTAACGCTGCTGGTGGTATCTTAGGTAAACAAATTGAAGCAGTTACCGAAGATGGTGCTTCTAACTGGGATACTTTTAGAGAAAAAGCAACTAAGCTAATCGATCAAGATAAAGTTGCTGTAGTTTTTGGTTGCTGGACTTCTGCTAGTCGTAAAAATGTGAAGCCAGTATTCGAGAGCAAAAATCACATGCTCTGGTATCCTGTGCAATATGAAGGACAAGAGTGTTCTAAAAATATTTTCTACACTGGTGCTGCACCAAATCAACAAATTGAGCCATCTGTTGATTGGTTGTTGAAAAATAAAGGTAAAGAATTCTTTTTAGTTGGCTCTGACTATGTTTTTCCTCGCACTGCTAACACAATTATTAAAGCCCAATTAGAAGCGTTGGGCGGGAAAACAGTTGGTGAGGATTATTTACCTCTTGGCAACACAGAAGTTACACCTATCATTACTAAAATAAAACAAAGTTTGCCCAATGGTGGCGTGATTTACAATACCCTAAATGGCGATAGTAATGTTGCTTTCTTCAAACAATTAAAAGGGGCTGGATTGACACCAGAAAAATATCCCTCTATGTCTGTAAGTATTGCTGAAGAAGAAGTCAAAGCAATTGGTGTAGAGTATCTCAAAGGTCATTATGCTGCTTGGAACTATTTCCAAACAGTAGACACACCTGCTAATAAGAAGTTTGTTGCAGCTTTCAAGAAAGAATATGGTGAAAACCGGGTAACAAATGACCCAATGGAAGCAGCTTACATCGCCGTTTATTTGTGGAAGCAAGCAGTAGAAAAAGCTGGTACTACAGACATAGCGAAAGTCAGTGCTGCGGCTTATGGTCAAACTCTAGATGCACCTGAAGGTAAAGTGACAATGGGTGCTAATCATCATATATCCAAAATTGTGCGGATTGGTCAGGTTAGACAAGATGGTTTATTTGATATTGTCTATGCTACTCCTGCACCAGTTGAGCCAGTTCCTTGGAATCAATTTGTGAAAGAAACTAAAGGATTTTCTTGTGATTGGAGTGACCCTGCGAAGGGTGGTAAATACAAGAAAACTTAAAAAATTCGTAATTCGTAATTCGTAATTCGTAATTAACGATTACGAACTATCAGAAATAAGTAGGGTGTGTTACGGCTTTAGCCTAACGCACCATCTTAGATAGTTGTACGTTAGTTGCTCAATACCATAAGGTAATTCTAAATAACGCTGATTAGGGGAAATAAGTGTTAGCAGGATTCTTAGAAGCTGTATTTAACGGCATTAGTATTGGCGCTGTATTATTGATTGCGGCGTTGGGACTAGCCATTATATTTGGATTGATGGGTGTCATCAATATGGCGCATGGTGAATTAATGATGTTTGGGGCTTATACAACATTTGTTGTGCAAAATGTCTGTAAACAATTGGGCGGAGTGTGGTTTGAAGTCTATATATTTTTGGCTTTGATTATTGCTTTTATTTTCACGGCTGGTGTGGGATTAATTCTAGAAAGAGGCGTGATTCGTTATCTCTATGGACGGCCGTTAGAAACTCTCTTGGCAACTTGGGGAGTAAGTTTAATTTTTCAGCAGTTTGTTCGCAGTGTCAATTGGGTATTGATAATTGGCATAGCTATATTTTCTCTATTCTTTTTTGGAGGTTTATGGATTTTAAATTCCCGCACTGATTTGGGAAGAGTTCGTAACTGGATTGTGATGGTGATATTTTTATTATCGTTGGGTGTGACAATCACAACGGTAAATTTATTGAGTCAAACTTATCAGTTAGCAGTGACTCAACCTTGGTTTGGCGCTCAAAATGTAGATGTAACAGCACCGACTTGGTTACAAGCAGGGATATCTTTAGGTGGGGTGCAATTGCCCTTTGCTAGGTTATTTATTATCGCTTTAACGATAATCTGTGTGGCAGGAATTTATTTATTTTTACAACGTTCTAGCTGGGGTTTAAGAATTCGGGCTGTGACACAAAACCGGAGTATGAGTGCTTGTTTGGGTATCCCAACTCAAAAGGTTGATGCAATTACTTTTGCACTAGGTTCTGGTTTAGCTGGTGTGGCTGGATGTGCGATTAGTTTACTGGGTTCTGTAGGGCCGAATACGGGACAAAACTATATTATTGATACTTTTATGGTTGTTGTCGTTGGAGGTGTGGGTAATTTAGCCGGGACGATTTTGGCTGCTTTGGCTATTGGTACGGCTAATTTTTTAATTGGTTCTGGGACTCTGGCTTTGTTGTTTACTCCTGTTAAGCCTTTGGCTGATTTATTTACTTTTTTTGCAACAACGAGTATGGCGAAGGTAATGGTATTTGCGTTGATTATTGTGTTTTTGCAGTGGAAGCCTGGGGGGATTTTTCCGCAGAAGGGACGTACTGTTGATGTTTAAACGAACCGCAGAGACGCAGAGGATGCAGAGAATGAGGAGGAGGGGAGGAGGGTTATTAATTGAGGTGGGGGTGGTGGTTGCGATCGCACTCTTCCTTATAATTATTATGCCAATGGTGCTGTCAGAGTTTCGCCTGAATTTGTTGGGGCGATTTTTGTCGCTGGCGATCGCAGCTTTGGGTATCGATTTGATTTGGGGGTATACTGGTTTATTGAGTTTGGGACATGGTATTTTCTTTGGTTTAGGTGGATATGCGATCGCAATGTACCTAAAACTCCAAGTCCCTAGTGGAGAATTGCCTGATTTCATGGGGCTTTATGGGGTTACAGAACTTCCCGCCTTTTGGCAACCTTTTTATTCTTTTCCTTTGACAATAGCTTTGGTGGTACTAATTCCAGGGTTATTGGCGGGATTGTTAGGATATTTGGTTTTCCGAAATCGTCTCAAGGGAGTTTATTTTTCCATCTTGACTCAGGCGGGAACTATTGTATTTTTCAACTTCTTTAACGGTCAACAACAATTTTTCAACGGTACGAATGGACTGATAGATTTTACAACTTTGTTTGGGGCAACGGTCAGCGATGCCAAAACACAGTTTGTTTTCTACACGCTGACGGTAGTGTTTCTCGCAATCACCTACGGAATTTGTCGCTGGTTGACAACTGGACGCTTTGGGAGGTTGTTGATAGCGATTCGGGATGATGAAAGTCGGGTAAGATTTTCTGGCTATGACCCTACAGATTTTAAGGTGCTGGTGTTTGCAGTTTCAGGTGCGATCGCAGGTATAGCAGGAGCATTTTACACCATTCAAAGTGGTTCTGTATCACCTAGAGCAATGGATATTGCCTTTTCGATTGAAATGGTGATTTGGGTTGCTGTAGGCGGACGCGCTACTTTAATTGGCGCAATTGTCGGAACTTTGTTGGTAAATTATGCCCGCACTTTTTTAAGCGAACAGTTTGCTGAAATCTGGCTATTTTTCCAAGGCGCACTATTTTTGATAGTCGTCACAGTGCTTCCTGACGGCATAGTGGGATGGTTGCGTAGTCAGAATATTTCTCTTTTCAACCGCCGTCAAGAAATTTCTACATATCCCACCTTGGAAGAAGACCCTGAAGTGCAACATGAACGCGAAAATATTGGAAACTGAAAACGTAACTGTTAGTTTTGACGGTTTTAAGGCTTTAAACCAGCTTAACTTTAGTATGGATGTAGGTGAATTACGAGTAGTAATTGGCCCCAATGGTGCGGGGAAGACAACGTTTCTGGATGTGATTACGGGAAAAGTTCAACCAACCGTGGGGCGAGTTTTATTCAAAGGAAGAAACCTACGTTCTTTACCTGAATATAAAATTGCCCGATTGGGAATTGGACGCAAGTTTCAAACACCCCGAATTTACTTAAACTTAACGCCCCGCGAAAATCTAGAAATTACTAGTAACAAGAAGAAAAATGCATTTTCTACTTTGTTTGAACATTCTAATGCTATTGAAAAAAATAATATTAAAGGATTGTTAGAAACCATCGGTTTAACTCCAAAAGCCGATATTAGAGCAGGTTTACTTTCTCACGGCGAAAAGCAGCGTTTAGAAATTGGGATGTTAGTAGCACAATCACCTGATTTATTACTCGTTGATGAACCAGCTGCGGGCTTAACAGATGAAGAAACTTATAACATTGGCGAACTGCTTTTAGCACTAGCGCAAAGCCATTCTATTTTAGTTATTGAACACGATATGGAATTTGTACGTCAAATTGCTAATAAAGTAACAGTGTTACATGAAGGTTCGGTGCTGTGTGAAGGAAATTTTGAGGAAGTGCAAAATGACTCTCGTGTGATTGAAGTATATCTAGGAAAACAGGAAGAATAAAAATCTTCCCAGATTGCTATTTTCCTGACTTTCTGGTGGCATCTCGACTAGTTCTCCATCCACCAACTCATAGCGCGTGTGTCTGTACCATCGTCATAGGTAAGATACTCTTCAAAGGTCAGCAGTTTTTGGGTTTTCGTCATTTGCTTTACCTTCTTACCTTAGACAGACTATCACATACTGTAGATATACTATAGTCACAAGCTTAGTGTATGAGGAAATATGAGGTTTAATGTAACGGTTGATCGTGATGAAGATGGTGCATGGATTGTAGAGTGCCCCAGTATTCCGGGTTGTGTGAGTCAAGGTCAGACTAAGAAAGAAGCACTAGAAAATATCAAAGATGCAATAGCTGCTTGTCTACAAGTTCGTGCCGAGCGCGGTTTGCCACTTACGATAGAGACTCACCAAGTAGAGGTTGTGGCTTAGTTATGGCCTCTGCTATTCCTGTTCTTAACGGACGTGAAGTTGTTCGTGTGTTTGAGTCATTTGGTTGGGAAGTTGCACGCCAAAGTGGAAGCCATATAATTCTGGTTAAAGAAGGAGAGTTAGCCACACTATCTGTTCCTGAGCATCGTGAAGTAGCGAAAGGAACATTGCGAAGTTTGATTCGCACTGCGGGGCTGACAGTGAGCGAGTTTGTTTCTGCAATTTGAGTGGATTATGACTTTATCATATTGAGGTTATTGGACAAAAGCATAACAAATAAATTTTTCTTTTTGCCTCTGCGTTAAATTTTAATATCTACGTAATCTATAATGCTAAAAATCTCTAACCTTGATGTTTACTACGGCGAAAGCCATATACTCCGCAATGTAGATTTAAGCGTACCATCCGGGCAAATGATATGCCTGATTGGACGCAATGGGGTAGGAAAATCTACATTACTCAAAACAATTATGGGTTTACTCAAACCCCGTAGCGGTACAATTAACTTAGCTGGAGAATTAATCAATTCCAAATCTCCCGACCAAAGGGCGAAATTAGGGATTGGTTATGTTCCACAAGGGCGAGAAATTATTCCCCGTTTGACAGTCAAAGAAAATCTGCTGCTGGGGTTGGAAGCTAGACGCAAACCAGTAAAAAAAGCTGAAATTCCAGAGGAAGTTTTTAGCTTATTCCCAGTCTTAAAAACCATGCTTTCGCGGATGGGTGGAGATTTGAGTGGGGGACAGCAGCAACAATTAGCGATCGCTCGTGCTTTAATGGGAGAACCTCAATTACTCGTCTTAGATGAACCCACTGAAGGTATTCAACCCTCCATCATCCTCGAAATTGAAGCCGCAGTCCGTCGCATTGTCGAAACCACAGGTATTTCAGTTTTATTGGTAGAGCAACATTTGCACTTTGTCCGTCAGGCTGATTACTATTACGCCATGCAAAAAGGCGGTATTGTCGCCTCCGGTTCCACATCTGAACTCAGCCAAGATGTGATTCAACGCTTCTTAGCTGTTTAATTTGGGAGATTTCTATATCAATAGTATCGGAAGCAATCAAATCTGTGGCTTCTTGTAAAAGCTCATTTTGTTCCTTTTGTATTGCTTCCAAGCGACTAGAAATTTCTGCTAATCGCTGTTGTTTATTTGGTTGAAAATTTTCCGGTAGTAAAGTTAGCAAATTATCAGTTGTTTTAGTCGCTGTAAGTTTTTGAACTGCAAAACTTCCAACTTTAGCTAAGGATAAAAAACTAACTTTAATCAAAGCCTGAAGTAATTTTAACGGAACTTGGAGTATTGACCAACTAGCTGTTTCAATTAAGCGGACAATTGCTCTGATGATGCTCCAAAGTAGAGCAAGTGCAAACAGAAGAATTATTACACTAATAATTGGATGATTAGCTCCCCAACCTAGTATTTGAACTAACCGAAAAAATATTGGGTGTTGTGTTAGCCAATCACTTGCAGAAGATGCCATTGCATCTTTAACTGCTCCTGATGTTGTATTTTTAAATTGCTCTGCTGTTTGCCAAGTTTGCTCTAAACTTGTCGTAACTGTCTCAATTGCCTTATCAGTTGTGGTAGTGGCTGTTGTCTTCAAAGACTCCCCAACTTGTTGTGCTGAGTTACTTAGAGAGTTAACATTTCCACCGACAAAATCTTTCACATTTTGCAAGCGTTGTAAAACTCCATTAGGCAAATGTATGTCTATTTGAGATGCCATAAAATATTTCACCAAGGTTGAAATCTAACCCTTAACTCATCTTTGGGGTGATTGCTAGGAAAGAACACTGTTTCTAAACTTTGATTGGGTAATATCTCCCAATGATAATTGCGTAGAAGGTGAGTAGCAATAATCTTCATTTCCATTATGGCCAAGGTGCTACCTTATCTACACTTCTCTCTCTAACTCGAAGCACTAGTATAAAACCGCAACGCAAACCGCCAAAACCAAGTAGAAGCAAAAAACAGCGCTACTGCTAATATAGCCGCACCTATTAACCAGCTAATTTCACTGCGACCCAGTAATACCTGGGCTGGGACTGTAGTTAAAAAAGCTACTGGCATCACAAAGGTGAAGAAAAAGCGGTAAGCAGTGGGATATGCTGCGATGGGATATCGTCCAGCTTCTAGCAAACCACGCAGCACTTCGGTAGCGTTGTATATTTTAACGAACCAAATACTCATCGATCCCAGCATAAACCACAGGCTGTATAAAATCACAAAGCTGAACAACAACGGCACTACACCAAGTAGATAACCGTTTATCCCTGCACCAAGGCGTTTACCTGCATAGCCAATAATAATACAACCAAAAATTATATCGGGCAGTCCCCAAGGTGAAAGGGTATGAGTGGAAAGCCAAAACTGACTGCGGATAGGTTTTAACAATATAAAGTCTAAAGTGCCTTCTTGGACATGGCGGACAATGCGATTCAAGTTCGACGCTAGAAAAGTTGCAGAAAATCCCTGTAGTAAGGTAAAAATTCCTAGAACTACTAAAGCTGCTTCCCATGTCCAGCCACTAAAAGTATAGCCAGTGCGGTAAAACAAGAATAGTCCAAAAAGGCTACCCGCAAGATTTCCCAAGCTGGTGAGGGTAGCAATGAAAAAGTTAACACGATACTCTAACTCAGATGCGATCGCAGCACCCCAAAATAATCTTAGTACTTTCAAATATCTTCCCATTCTGCACCCCTAACCCAAAATGTGCCATCTGTCACTATATTTCTAAAGATTACACAATAACTTTACGTAATTTTAATATTACTTTTTATTCAGGAAAATTGCTGAACGTTAAGATATTTTAGGCTTATTGTTTAACGGTAAAAGATTTTATGCATTTAAATTTACCAGACCTAATTACAAAAATTGGCTACTTTGGGGTATGGGCAATTGTCTTTGCAGAATCTGGCTTGCTAATTGGTTTTTTTCTGCCGGGAGATAGTTTACTATTTACTGCTGGATTCCTCGCATCTGTTCCAGAACCCGTATTTAACATTTGGGTTCTGATTTTTGGTTCTTTTGTTTGTGCAGTCCTTGGTGATAATGTTGGCTACACTACGGGATACAGATTTGGCAGAAAGTTATTTCAGAAAGAAGATTCATGGTTGTTTCATAAAAAACACCTGGTAAAAACCCAGAATTTTTATGACAAGCATGGCAAAAAAACTCTAGTTTTGGCGAGGTTTACACCGATTATTCGCACTTTTGCGCCGATTGTGGCTGGGATTGGTGCAATGCATTATCGGACATTTCTTTCTTACAACTTAATTGGTGGCTTTCTTTGGACATTCGGCATCACTATCTTAGGATTTTTCTTAGGAAAATCTCTGCCACCTGAACAAGTAGATAAGTATTTGTTACCAATTATTGGAGCAATTATAGTGATTTCTTTACTGCCATCAATGATTCATGTAATCCAAGAAAATAGAGCAAACAAAGGTTGAAGTATTTTTAGGATTTTGTATAAATATTATAGCGTTTCCTAATCACATGAGGTACATCATAGTCCC
>NZ_NOLI01000087.1:0-34474 GCF_002245975.1 Nostoc sp. 'Peltigera membranacea cyanobiont' 213
TACTCTTGGGCGAAAGTCTAAGTTTAGGCACTCCCCTGTGATTACAGAAGCCCCAACTTCAACCGGACTCGGTAAGTTGGGGTAGTTCACTCTGGTATATCTGCCAAAGAGGGATGCTTCCGGGTTTTAGCTGCTTTTGATTTGCTAGAATAAACGACAAAACCCTTGCAAAACAAGGGTTAGTGACAAATAATTTGTTAAAAAGGCGGCACCCGGATTTGAACCGGGGGTGGAGGTTTTGCAGACCTCTGCCTTACCACTTGGCTATGCCGCCACATGACATTATCAAGCCTTTCTGCTTACCGCTTGATAGCTTAGACAGCTGAAGATGAGCCAATAGCGTCAGTTTTACAATAGTACCACAAGATTGCGAGGTACAGATAAGTTGGCATTGATAATTAATAGCTTTGTAAAGCATCCTCTATTTCCACCCCCGAAAATGCGATCGCTAAGGCATTGAACTTTCTCACCTCATCTCCCACTGGGAAAACGCCCGATAACAATTTTGCACAGCTGACTGAGAAACCTTGTACCCCCAGTCCTCTAGCAACTGCTCCGCTTTAAAAGTGCAAAATCTTGCGTTATCGGTTCAAGTTTCTTGATATGGACGATTTTAGCAACTATCTTGTCAATCAAATGATTCTTGAAAAAGTCAATGTTAGTAAAGTATTTCTAGTGTAGAAATACTGGCATTAAACAATCCGGTTGACAATTGTCCACACTTCCCCATCAGAGCGGACATAAGGAACGGAGATTGTCTTGAACCCAGTAATGAACGGCTTGTAATAAATCCGCCAATACATTGGACTCAGTTCGTTAGCACAATGTTTAAGGAGACGGACTTCTGTTGCCAATTCACCTGCTAGTTGATTAATGCGTTGAGCATGAACCTGTGCCAGTTCTTTGGCTTCTTCTAGCTCTTGCTGTAGGATAAGTTCTTTTGATGCAACTTGCGATCGCACTAACTTACCTTGTTTTTGCTTGATCTTGGTTTCTAGGGCGGCGATCGCTGCATCAATGCCTTGGAGTTCAATTGATAATTGGGCATTTTCCCTGGCTTGACGGCGATATGCTTCCACCATTGCCTGGGGTGAATCATCCTCGCTAGAGATTACATTATTAATAGTGAGTGCAGCGCGTTCTTCTAAAAGTATCTGAATTTGAGAGTTAAGTGCCGCTATTTCAGCCTGAGTTTGCTCCATAAATCGAGTTTTAAGTGCAGAGTAAAATATTAAAAGCTTTTTGCGCCTTGGGTATCAAGAGAGAGCGATCGCACCTCGGCTGTAATTCCTTCTTCTTGCCAAGCAGCTAACATTGCCGCCTCCACAGCTTTTGAGTGTAATTTATCCGCCAAAGCTAACAGTGTCGGCCCCGCACCACTAATCACCATACCATAAGCACCAGCACTAACAACTGCAATGTTGAGAGCATCATAACCAGGAATCAAAGCTTTACGATAGGGCTGATGTAACTTATCTTGCAAAGCTGTCTTTAACCATTGTCCGTTCCCAGTTTCCAAACCGCGCAACAATAACCCCAAATGTGCTGTATTGAAAATCGCATCGGCGCGACTTACTTCAGTGGGGAGAACGCCGCGTGCTTCTGAAGTGGAAAGTTCAAAATTAGGAATTGCCACAACTGGTACAACATCTTTATGCCAGGGAACATCACAAATTTCCCAACCTGCGCCACTGGTAGCAGCGAGACGACATCCTCCCAACAAAGCTGGAACTACATTATCAGGATGTCCTTCTATTGCGATCGCTAACTCCATCACCTGCGACTGAGACAGAGTTGCACCCTCAAGTTGATTAGCAGCAACCAAGCCACCAACAATTGCTGTCGCCGAACTACCCAAACCTCTCGCCAAAGGAACGCCTAACTTAATCTCTATTTTCACAGCCGGTGGCGTTTGCTCTATATGTTGATAGAACTTGATAAACGCTTGGTAGAGGAGATTGCTCTCATCTGTTTGGACACGTTCAGCTTCAGTACCAGTGACATGAATAGTTAGTCCACCCTCTTCTATGCGAGTGAACTTGAACTCGTTGTACAGCTTTAAAGCTGCACCGATGCAATCAAAACCTGGCCCCAAATTCGCAGTTGTGGCGGGAACGGTAACAGTGATGGTAGAAACAACAGACATTGGCAAAACTCAGTAATCATCAACTAGCATCCCATGTATTGGTAGCAGTTTGGGGCGAGTTTTTAAGCATTGCTGGGGATACTTTGATTTACTTTTCCTTAATCTATCCTCCGATCCTTGAGTTTCAGTGCTTGTGGCTCTAGCAAAATTCTACTATGGGAATTTAAATGCTTGGATTATGCCATCGCTCCACTCAATCTACAAATGTCATTTTCAAAAGTAATTTAGGATACACAACTTTTAAGTTAATTATCTGAGACACAACGTTTAGTGGAGTTTAATATTGAGTAAGTTTTGGAAAGCACGAATGCGACTTTCCTATAAAATCAATTATAAATATTGGACTGTTAAATTTACTTTTTTAGCAACTTTTCTTCGTAACTCTAATTAGAAAACGTAGAGCTTCATTTACTGCTTGAGCATTGGGAAATATTTCTGCAACATCTTCTTCTAAATGAACTGTCAACCCTTCAGAAATTTTGCCATCATGTTCAAATTTTCCCATACCGTTACTTTCATAAAATTGATACGGCTGAGTTTTAGTTTCAGTTACAAGCTTTTGAGAAGATGAATCATTTAATTTTTTAGCGAGGGATTCCCAACTAGCCGCTTTCAGCTTAAAGTAATCTTTTGCTTCACGTAATGTTTTAAACTGTTGCTTTAAAATATCAACCGTATGAATATCTTTTTGATACGTCTGAGTTTGTTTATTAAGGTCTTCCTCAACCATATCAACTACCTCATTAATTAGTCGGTCATGATTTTCGGAAATTTGAGCCGCAGCCCCCAAAATACGAGAAGTGGCTTTGATCTGCACCTCATTTTCTTGTTTAAGTCTATCGGCAATATTACGAATTTGCTCCCCTAACTTACTTTTACTTTGATTTCCTATGTTTGATGCTGATTGTTTGCTCATAAAGATGCTTGTTTATTCCGAAAGTATCTCTTTAATAGCAAGCCAGATGCGTTTAAATTTTTGTACCAGACCGACAGGATTACCTGTTGTTTCCTCTTCCACTGAATCTACTAGAGATTGAATACGATCCATGCGTTTTGCTACAACGTAGAGGTTATTTATAGCATCATCCTTACTTGCGAGGGATTCATGCAGCAGAACGACCATCTCCCCAATTTCCCGTTTTAGCCTTTCGTTCTCGGCTTTACGGCGAGTTTCCCATCCCTTAATACCAGCCTTGGAACGTCGCTCAAATTTAAGTTGTGTTTGTGCTTCATTATATAGAGTTAAATAGTTGTCTCGCTCAGACTTCATTTCTTCATATTGGGCAAGTAATTCAGTTGCTCTTGCTTTTTCTTCATTGTAACAATGTAGAGCTTGCTGATAATTTTTTTGCTCATCAAGATATATCTGGTAATTGTGTGCTGCACGTTCTTTTAATTCGTTAACCTCAACTTGGTAAGTTTGGATATCTTGCTGAACTTGAGTTAGTTGGGATGCAGCTTCCTGATTTTCTTTCGCGTGTTGTTGCCATTCATCACGTTGGGCAATTAATTCAACTGCTTTCGTTTTTGCTTCATTGTAACGATTTAAAGCCTGCTGATAATTTTCTTGTTCATCAAGATAAATTAAATAATTGTTTGCTATGCGTTCTTTTAATTCGTTAATCTCAACTTGATAAGTGTGGATATTTTGCTGAACTTGAGTTAGTTGTGATGCAGCTTCCTGATTTTCTTTCGCACGTTGTTGCCATTCATCACGTTGGGCAATTAATTCAATTGCTCTAGTTTTTTCTCCATTGTAAAGGCATAAAGCCTGCTGATAATTTTTTTGTTCATTCAGATATATCTGTTTTAACTCGTTAACTTCAACTTGGTAAGTTTGGATATCTTGCTGAACTTGAGTAAATTGAGACGCAGCTTCTTGATTTTCTTTGGCAAGTCGTTCCCATCGAATCGCATCAGCACGAGCATTCCTCAAAAAATGGTTAAGCTCATGATAAGAAAGTGATTCTTTTCCACCTGGGTTAGAATTGTTGACAAGGCGATTTTTGCGACGATCCTTGTCTGCGTCTCGCATAGCCATAATAAATGTTATAAATATTACTTTAATCCCTATGTTAATACATTCTTTTTTAATTGGAAATCTAATCTGTAAAAGTTTTATTTTGTCAAGACCAGTTTTCTAAGTTCATTTACGCCACCAAACTGATCTTTTATCGTCCCGTGCGATCGCGTAATCCTAGTGTAAAAGCGATCGCCTCAACATTAAAAGCGATCGCTCTTTTTGACAAGTCTATTAGTCAAAAAGATTACTTCACAGTTCCCAAAATGGGCGCTACCTCAACCTCGGAAATTTGCGGAACCAAGAATCGATTAGCAAAAATCTGGGGATTTGTTTGCGAGACTATGGCATAAGACTGGCGAAGATTAGCATTTACTGCCACAGTCTTCACGTCGTACATTTGCATCGCCATCTTGGGATAGAAACCAATACCAATAATCATCAGCAGAAAACAGGCAGCGATAAATATCTCGCGGGGTCTAGCATCGTCGTAGACTGCATCTTCTGGTACAAAGCAGTCTGTACCAAAACAAACTGTTCCGTCATCTTCTTGATTTTCTGAGCTTGCATTATTAATGTCGCAGATGAGCGCTGCACCGTCACCATAAAATACCTCTCGCAGCATTGAAAGTAAATAAATAGGTGTGAGAATAACTCCAACTGCGGCGAGAAAAACAGTTACGGTGCAGAAAGTCGAACTGTAAACATCACTGCTTGTTAAACCAACAAATACCGAGAGTTCGCCAGCAAAGCCACTCATACCGGGAAGTGCTAGGGATGCCATCGCGGAGATTGTGAACAAGGCAAAGACTTTGGGCATGGCTTGACCAATACCGCCCATATCTTTCATTACCATTGTGTGGGTGCGATCGTAAGTAACACCTGCCAAGAAAAACAGCACTGATGCAATCAAACCATGCGAAATCATCTGCAACATCGCGCCGTTGATTCCCAAATCAGTGAAGGATGCAATCCCAAGCAGTACAAACCCCATGTGAGAAATCGACGAATAAGCCAAACGCCGCTTCATATTCGTCTGAGCAAAAGAGTTTAATGCACCATAGATAATGTTGACAACACCCAAAATTGCTAGAACGGGCGCAAAGTAAATGTGTGCATCGGGAAGTAACTCAAGGTTCAGGCGAATTAGTCCATATCCGCCCATCTTCAGCAATACACCAGCCAAAATCATCGACACAGGAGAAGATGCTTCGCCGTGTGCATCAGGCAACCAAGTATGCATCGGAAAAACAGCAAGTTTGACACCAAATGCAATCAACAATCCTGCATAAAGTAGCAGTTGTAGACCAAGGGGATATTCCTTCTTGGCGAGGGCGGTTATGTCAAATGTCATATCACCGCCGCCATATAACCCCATTGCCAGGGCTGCCACCAAAATAAATATAGAAGCCGCTGCGGTATACAACAAAAATTTCGTAGCCGCATAACGCCGTCTTTGCCCACCCCAAATGCAGACTAGTAAGTAGACGGGAATCAGTTCTACTTCCCACATAATGAAAAATAGCAGCAAGTCTTGAGCAACAAATACCCCTACCTGTGCTGAATACAGCACCAGCATTAAAAAATAGAAGAGGCGGGGGCGGCGATCGACTTGCCAAGCTGAAAAAATCGAGAGTGTGGTGACAAATCCTGCTAGCAGCACAAGTGCCGCTGAAAGTCCATCAACTGATACCGCCCAGTTTAAACCTAACTGAGGCATCCAGGCATAATTTTCAACCATTTGAAAACTAGCACTGCTGGCATCGTAATGCTTCCAAAAGGCATAACACATCAGGGCAAAGTCTGCAATACCTACACCCAGTGCATACCACCGCACGCGTTTGCCGTCTTTATCAGGTAGCACAGGGATGAGCAGGGAGGCAACGAGTGGCAGCAAGACAATCGCGGTAAGCCAGGGAAATTGATCCGCTATCATGTATATAAGGAAAAATACTTATTTGTTCGTCAATTATGTCATTTTACTAAACTGTGTAACAATTTCTTAATAAATCTTTGTACAGGTGATACTTTTGACCGAATAAATCACCGCATAAGTATATTTACGGTACTAAACCAGCCCGCAAAGCACGGACAGCAGCCTGTGTCCGGTCTGCAACACAGAGTTTATTGAGAATACCCCGAACATGAGTTTTGACAGTACCGACTGTTAAATAGAGCCTTTTAGCAATTTCTGCATTGTCACAGCCAGCGACAATTAACTCTAAAACATCCATCTCCCGGTGAGTTAAAGGATAGCTGACTATACTTTTCTCAGTATCTGGGTCAATACCTTCAATCAAGACTCTTTTTCCAGATGCTCCCCTGTTACCGTCAGGGAAATCTTGACGTATTTGCTGTAGTACAAGGTCTGCGATCGCTGGATCGATCCATGAGCTACCTGCATAAGTTGTTTGCACAGCCTCTACTAGTTTCTCTGTTTCGATATCCTTCATACAATAAGAATCTGCACCTGCTGCAAATGCTGCTAAAACTGCTTGTTCGCTATTCTGCATCGTTAAGATTAGCAGTTTTGTTGTGTAGTCTTCGTTCTCTGCTTGATACTGCCTAAACGTGCGTGTTAGCTCAATCCCATCCATGTCAGGCAAACCGATGTCAATAGTAGCAACATCTGGCTTGAGACTTTTCAGAAGCTTGATGCCGTCGGCTGCGTTGGCTGCTTCACCAACAATGTTAAACTCTGGCTGGGTTTGCAAGGCAGACCGTAAACCGATTCTCGTCAGATTGTGATCTTCAATCACGAGGATTTTGATTTCACTCATAGTTGCTTAATTTTACTGTTATCTATCTCAAGTACAGATTAAAATAATCTCATTCTTCTATTCGGTATCTTATACAAAAAGCAATGCTCTTGGTATTATTTACTGAATTTCATCTACCATTAGACATAAATAACCTTATCTTGTAAGCCTTTCTAAGGCAAGAGTGTTGATATAACAATATAATTCAGCAAACTTGAAAGGAAAATCTGAATCCTTAATTCATCTTAGCGCTGGTGATGTAAGCTATGACTAGATTTGCTAGGGATAGCCAAGCACTTCTTTTTTTATTTAGCCATGTCTTTAAGTAAAACTGTCAAAAAAGATAAAATTCTCGTTGTCGATGATATTTTTGATAATCTACTAGTCTTAGAAGCTGTCCTAGAAGATGAGGACTATGAAATTAGCTTGGTAGAAGATAGTAAAATTGCTCTGGCTATGGTTGAAGAGTCACCGCCAGACATAATTCTCTTGGATGTGATGATGCCGGAACTCGATGGCTATGAATTTACTCGACGCATCCGACAGAATCAGGCGTTGCCATTTATCCCTATTCTGCTGCTAACGGCTCACTATGAGTCTAGTGTTGTGGAAGGACTTGATGCTGGTGCAGATGACTTTATTCGTAAACCATTCGATCCTGATGAACTACATGCACGAGTGCGATCGCTCCTGCGCCTCAAGCATAGTATTGACGAACGAGATCAGATGGCTAACCTACGGGCTGATTTTGTCTCGCGTTTTACTCACGATCTACGTATACCGCTAGTAGCCTCCAACCGCGTCTTAAAATTATTGCTAGAAGGCAGATTTTGCGAAGTTTCGCCACAATTGCAAGAAATAATTGATACCATGATTGGCAGTAATCAAGACCTGCTAGAAATGGTAAATACTTTGCTAGAAGTTTATCGTCATGAAGCAGGCTGTAAAACTTTAAAAATTTCTCCCTGCAATATTCAGGAATTAGTTAGTGAAGTTTTCCAAGAATTAACTCCCTTAGCTGAGGAAAAAGGATTAACTGCAAATATTGATAGAGGTGAAACTACAATCACTATCATGGCCGATCGCGTAGAACTGCGGCGAGTTTTAACAAATATTATCGGTAATGCTATCAAATTTACAGACAAAGGTTATGTAGATATTCACTGTCATCTCACTCCGGCAAATGTGACTATTGATATCCAAGATACAGGGCCAGGAATTTCTAAACAAGACCAAGCAATATTATTTGAGCGATTTCGCCAAGGAAAACACCAGCGTTCTGGTAGTGGTTTGGGATTATATCTATCTCGTTGCATTATCGAAGCACATCAAGGCACAATTGATGTGACATCTGAGCCGGGGCAGGGTAGTAGATTCACTATCCGTCTACCTGTAGCAAGCGAAAACTAAAAGTTAGGACATTTTACAACCAAAAATAGTGTTCACAGATTTTTTCTGTGAACACTAATTCAATAAATAAGTATTATTGACAATGAGTGACCTATCTTTTTTACCATAATTCGGTCAAACCTTTGCACCAGTTAGAATATCAAATAGTGGTGTGGTTGAAGGAATTAATAACAAGCTTAAACTGATTAAACGTTCTGGATATGGATTTAGAAACTTTGAAAATTTCAGAATTAGATGTTTATTAAATTGGCATCCCTTTTGTTAGTTTTGCATAACAAGTACTGAAGAACCATTAGTATTGACTAGACTCATCAAAAATCAGGACTGAGAAATGAATCTCAGTCCCGATAAAAAAGCGGGCTAACCGCTATTTATATGGTTAACCCGTGCAGCTTTGGGAACGCGCAGAGAAATTGTTATTGCAATACCAACTTCACATTGGCGTTTTGCAAACCGCGCTGTTTTACTTCAGCCAAAGTTTTGTTAACAGCATACTTTTGGTTGATTGAGTTGATCAACTCGGTTTGGTTGTGCTTCTTAGCAACGCCCCACAAGTCAGCAATTAGGTCAAAAGAACCATCGCTGTTGCGAGACCAACCGAGGTCATATTCGCCATCCAACATAGCAACGATGTCAGAACGGACGCGCTGACCGTTATAACCACGGACATCAGCTTCAGTCTTTACGCTGATACCGAGGTCGCGCAAAGAAGCTTTGAGGATTTCGGCATCGGTGATCTTGGTACGCAGGGTGCTAAAGTGAGACATTTGGGTTTCCTCCAATGAGAAGATTGAGAAAAACGACAACGGTTTGTTTTGAGCGAAGCCGCGCTTAGTAGGATGCGGCTTTTTCTTATAACTGCTAGCATTTTCAGCTAGCCTTTCCCCCTGGGATGGCAGAGGAAAGCTTTTAAAACTCCATTCGCTGATATTCAGCTACGGAGGATGCTGCGGGGCGTGCGCGCTGTCTGGCCCAATCTCTCAGAGCCGTTACTTGTTCTTGCATCGTTCGAGACAGCGGCAATGTTGCCTTCAGTGCAGCAATAATATCTAGTTGGGTGAACTCCCGATCTTGGGCAAAAGCTTCATACATTGCCGCAACGATCGCTTGCTCAACTTCTGCCCCAGAAAAGCCATCAGACATCTTGGCTAGTTGCTCAAGATCGAATCGAGAGATGTCTTCACGGCGTTTGGTCAGATGAATATTAAAAATGTGTTGCCGTTCTTCCGGTGTTGGCAGATCGACAAAGAAAATTTCATCAAAGCGTCCTTTCCTCAAGAACTCGCCAGGTAAGCGTTCTACTCGGTTGGCGGTTGCCATCACGAACACTGGTGATTTCTTATCTTGCATCCATGTGAGGAAAGAGCCGAAGATTCTGCTTGAAGTCCCCCCATCAGAATCAGAAGAACCTCCACTACCAGCAAAGGATTTATCTAATTCATCGATAAACAAAATCGCTGGGGAAATGGATTCTGCTGTTTTCAGGGCGTTCCGCAGATTTGCTTCACTTCGTCCCACCATTGAGCCGTCGTAAACTCGCCCCATATCTAACCGCAGCAGGGGTAAACCCCACAGTCGGGAAGTAGTTTTGGCTATTAATGACTTACCGCAACCGGGAACTCCGAGAATTAACATCCCCTTTGGTTGAGGCAAACCATACTCTCTCGCTCTTTCTGTAAAAGCGTTAGACCGTTGCTTGAGCCATCTTTTTAACTCCTCTAAGCCACCTACTGCATCAATGGTTTCATCTTCTTCGATGTATTCTAAGATGCCATTGCGCCGAATTAGTTGCTTTTTCTCAGATAAAACGATATCTACTTCATCTTCCGTCAAACGCCCTGTAGTTACCTGCGCCTTTCGGTAGACTTTCTCAGCTTCATCTTTAGTTAGACCTAAAGCTGCTCTGAGAAGCTTTTCTCTAGCCTCTGTTGTCAACCGCCGACCACGATTTTGGTCTACGTGCTGAGTCAGTACTTTATTCAACTCTGCCATATCTGGCAGCGTAAAATCTATAACAACAACTTCTTTTTCTAACTCTATAGGTACTTGTTGCATGGGAGACATCAAAATAATGTTCTTTTGCGTACCTTTAAAGCTAGCGATCGCATCTCGTAACGATCTGTTTGTTGCTGGCGCATCAATAAAGGGGTGTAAATCTTTAAGAATAAATATACTTGGCTCTTTCTGCCGGATGATCCACTCAATGGCCGCCTCTGGAGACACGGTATTATGTTGGGTAACATTCCGGGGTTGACCATACTCCACAATCCCGTGTGTTACTGTCCAAATAAATACTCGGCGCTGGGGCTTTAACAACTGGGCGATTGTGGAAACGGCTTGCTCGGCCCGCTCTTCCTCGGAGGTCACAAGGTAGATTAAAGGGTATTGAGCTTGAATTAGGATATTGAGCTCTTCTTTCATACTTCGACCTACTTGAGACCTTATAGAGACAGTAGAGACATTGCTGCTGGTAAAGACAACCGAATCATGAATATCTATCTAGCAAGGAACTAACTCTTCCTCACCTTTGGGATTGGTTTCATCTTCATCCATAATGGAAAGATGCTCTTGACCAACTACTCCTGGTTGATTGCCCAAAGTAACCAGTTCCCCATCACGTAAGACTATCGAGCTATCACAAGTTGGGCATGAATAAACTCTATGAGTCCGCCCAAAAGAAGAGTCTTCTAACTCGTCTACCAATTCTTGATTAGACAGGTAAAAACCAAGGGCGCGTTCGGCAAGTTCTGACATTGGTTCAGAATCTACTGCTGAACGAATCTTCAGTTTTCTGTGCAACTCTGGCGATAAATACAAAGTGACCTTTTGCTTAGTTTGCGTTTGCATATAACTCTTTAACGGTCTTACCCGGGTATGTATATCAACTTATCGGTTCTTCTATTGGTTGTCAAGACAGCAAAACGTTTTAACGCCACTTTTGTTACATTTGTTTACAAGTAAGGCTGAAATGCTGTTTATTGAGTGATAAATCCCTCACGACAAACCTCTGAGAATTAATCAGGGTAGGATTCAAATCCTGAAACCTGAATGGAAATTAGCGATCGCTAATTCTAATTAATGATTGCCTAATTTGGCTTACTTTTTAACTATTTGGAGTGTAAGCGGATTGAAGTTGAACACCTTTCCGGTTGTAAACAACTGATATCCACAAGAGATGCCAGCAAATGACACCAGCATCGAAAAAAGAGACACAGAGCCGATGACAACACCACTGGCGATGAAAAGAGCAATTCCGATGCCAATCAACACCCATCCGAGTTTGCGATTATCGCGCCCACCCCAATTTAGAGCTACTACACCTCCCATACACAGCAAAATCCCAGGTGTGCTGCGTAAGTAAACGCTTACATAAATGCTTGTACTTAAAAATGTAATGCCAGCGAGGATTAGTCCTAAACCAATAAGCTTACTGGCAAGGATTACTTGCTCTTCCTCTTCTTTACTGGTGGTAGGTGCTGTAATTTTTGTTGGCGCGGAGTTTGGGGTAGGATTTTTTGTAGCAGATGCAGAGTGCTGCTGCACTCTAAACATGAAAGTTATTTTGTCTCCCTGCCCAAGGGAAACTCTGTCTCCTGGATGGAGTGGACAAAAAACTTGGGGTTGAAGTTTCGCGCCGTTAATGTATGTACCATTAGAACTACCCAAATCGGTGATATGGTATTCATCCCCATTTACCCAAATTTGGGCGTGAACGCGAGATGCCACATCCGAATCTGGTAAGCCAGAAATATCAATATCTGGGGGTTTTTGCTCGTTTGGCTTCCCGATGCAAATTACAGAAAGATTTGGCGGAAATTGCAAAGATGTGTTGCTTTGGAAGTGAAAAAGTTCCAAAGTTGGTTCGCCTGTTTGAGATGCACTGTACATAAATTGTGTGATAAAGCACTCTTTATAAGCTTCTCTACTGAGGAGTCAAAAAGAGAATGGTAAATATCCTGAAAGAATATTTAATTTTTAATGAGCGCTCTTTCAGTGCGAAGTATCGATCTGAGTTTCTGGTATTTCTATAAAATCAGTAACTTTGGCAAAATGTGTAATTTGGGGCGAAGAATTTATCGGTTTGCAGCCAGCGTTAGTGGGGTTATTGCCCTGTTAGTAATTCTGTGGGGTTGTACTGCAAATGATTTTAACGCCGGAGCGATCGCATGGAAAACTTATAGCAACTCTCGTTATGGCTTTGAATTTCCATATCCAAGTAACTGGACTTCTTCAGCAGCCCCAGCAAATGGTGATGGAATTGCGTTTATTTCACAACAGGATAACTCAGTAGAAATTCGTGGTTGGGCAAGTCATGATTTCCCAAATTCGATTGTTACAGAGCAAGAGCCGTTAAAAAAGATAAAATCCAACTTTAAAACTGCCCAAGGAGTATCTGGGGTAATGGTTGTAGAAGTTGATAAAGATATAAGTTTAATGACACTGACACTAACTCAGAGTCAAGTGAAATATTATTGGCAGGGACGAAGCAAGAGCCAAAAATTTCAAGATTATTATCGTTTGTTTTATTACATTGCCCAACAGTATCGGATTCCGAAGTCCTGAGAGATTGAGAGACGTGATGAATCGCGTCTGTACAAGAAAGAATTCCTCTTAATTTTCCCTTATTTATTGCTGTTCCCTAAGTCCAAAATCCACATTTCTCTCAGAATGATGATTGAGAGGGGACAAAAACCTGATAGATTTAGCTATCAGCGAGTAAAAACTGGTGAAGATGAAAGTCCTGGTTATTGGCGGTGATGGATATTGCGGTTGGGCAACTGCTCTTTACCTTTCCAATCGAGGTTATGAAGTTGGAATTTTAGATAGTTTGGTGCGGCGGCACTGGGATAATGAACTTGGTGTTGAAACTCTCACTCCGATCGCACTAATTCAACAACGTCTCCAGCGCTGGCAAGATTTGACGGGTAAATCTATCGATTTGTTCATCGGCGATATTACAAATTACGAGTTTCTCAGCAAAACATTACATCAATTTCAGCCAAATGCCCTAGTGCATTTTGGCGAACAGCGTTCAGCCCCATTTTCCATGATTGACCGAGAACACGCAGTTCTCACTCAGGTCAATAATGTAGTTGGGACGTTGAACTTGTTGTACGCCATGCGGGAAGATTTCCCGGACTGTCATTTGGTGAAGCTGGGGACTATGGGTGAATATGGTACACCCAACATCGACATCGAAGAAGGGTATATCACCATTGAACACAATGGCCGCAAGGATACCTTACCTTATCCCAAGCAGCCCGGTTCGATGTACCACTTAAGCAAAGTCCATGATAGTCATAACATTCACTTTGCTTGCCGGATTTGGGGATTGCGGGCAACTGATTTAAATCAGGGTGTCGTTTATGGTGTCTTAACCGAAGAAACGGGGATGGACGAACTATTGATTAATCGGCTGGATTACGATGGTGTGTTTGGGACTGCACTGAACCGCTTTTGTATTCAAGCTGCGATCGCACACCCCTTAACTGTCTATGGTAAAGGTGGACAGACTCGTGGGTTTTTGGATATTCGGGATACAGTACGATGTGTGGAATTAGCGATCGCTAATCCTGCCCAAGCTGGCGAATTCCGCGTATTTAACCAATTTACCGAACAATTCAGCGTCGGTGAATTGGCATTAATGGTAAAAAATGCTGGTAACGCTATGGGATTGAAGGTAGAAATCAATCACTTAGATAATCCCAGAGTTGAGAAAGAAGAACATTACTTCAACGCTAAAAACACTAAATTGCTCGATTTAGGTTTACAGCCTCACTTGCTTTCTGATTCTCTACTCGATTCTCTGTTAAACTTTGCCATTAAGTATCAGAAACGAGTCGATCATAAGCAAATTCTGCCCAAAGTCTCTTGGCACAGAAATTAGGATAAACTCTGCGTGCGGCTGATAACAGAACCTTATTTAACTCAAGTTAGTAATTGGCCAAAAAATGGTCGTCATATTTTAGCACAATATGACGACCATTCAATTGTTGTTTATCAGGCATATCGTCCTGCGATTGGTCATTTCGCCGCCATCTACGGTTATTTTGGTGGTGAGTTCAGTTTTGACCGCATGAGTTGGATCAAACCTAACTTCCTCTGGATGATGTATCGTTCTGGATGGGGTACAGAAAATGGTCAAGAGGTGGTGTTAGCTATTTCGATGAAGCGTTCGGCTTTTGATGAAATCTTAGCGGCGGCTATTCATTCTAGCTACGTCCCAGAACTTTATCCTGATAAAAGTGTATGGCAAAAAGCATTGAAGCGATCGCAAGTCCGCTTACAATGGGACCCAGACCATCACCCAACTGGGACAAAATTAGAAAGACGCGCTATTCAGTTAGGGTTACGCGGTCAAGTGCTAGCTACTTACGCCAAAGATTGGATTGTCAACATTGAGGACATCTCGGACTTTGTACAAAAACAGCGCCAAAACATTAAATCTGACTGTGCAGAGTTGATTACACCACAAGAGAAAGTCTATTCTGTGTTTGATACAGAAACGCAAGCAAAGCTGGGATTATCTGCCTGGACTGAATAGTTTTTTATGAGAATTGCTCTATTTACCGAAACCTTTTTACCTAAGGTTGACGGCATTGTAACGCGGCTGCGCCATACTATTGACCATTTACAGCGTAGTGGTAATCAAGTGCTGGTGATTGCCCCTGATGGAGGCATCACTGAACATAAGGGCGCTAAAGTTTACGGCATTACTGGCTTTCCTTTGCCATTATATCCAGAATTAACAATGGCACTTCCCCGCCCCGCCATTGGTTATGTTTTAGAAGAGTTTAAGCCAGATGTGATTCATGTCGTGAATCCAGCTGTTTTAGGTTTAGCTGGCATATTTTACAGCAAAATCCTCAAAATACCCTTAGTTGCGTCTTATCATACCCATTTACCCCAATATCTTCAACATTACGGCTTGGGGATGCTGGAAGGCTTTCTTTGGGAACTGCTAAAAGGCGCTCATAATCAAGCAGATTTGAATCTGTGTACCTCCACAGCAATGGTAGAGGAACTGACAGCACATGGTATTGAACGTGTAGATTTATGGCAGCGTGGGGTGGATACAGAATTATTTCACCCTGATTTAGCTAATGTAGAGATGCGATCGCGTTTATCACAAAATCATCCAGAAAGCCCATTACTACTTTACGTTGGGAGGCTTTCTGCTGAAAAAGAAATTGAGCGCATCAAACCTATTTTAGAAGCAATTCCCGAAGCGCGGTTAGCATTGGTTGGAGATGGCCCGCACCGTCAAGCACTAGAAAAACATTTTGCTGGCACAAACACTTATTTTGTTGGATATCTCATGGGGCAAGAATTAGGTTCTGCCTTTGCTAGTGCTGATGCCTTTATCTTTCCTTCCCGTACAGAAACACTAGGCTTAGTCCTACTAGAAGCGATGGCTGCTGGCTGTCCGGTAGTAGCAGCCCGTTCCGGGGGAATTCCTGATATTGTGACAGATGGAGTAAATGGATATCTTTTTGAGCCTACAGCAAATGTTCAAGGAGCCTTAGCTGCTACTATTCGCCTCTTAGAACAAAAAGAACAACGAGATATCATGCGTCAAAATGCTCGTCAGGAAGCAGAAAGTTGGGGTTGGGCAGCTGCCACCAGGCAGCTACAAGATTATTACCAAAAGGTCATAGTTTCTGAACAATTAACAAAATAGGGGAGTAGGGAGTGGAAATAGAAGGGGGACAAGGCGGACAATGGGGACAAGGAGGACAAAAAAATAACCATACCCAATCCCCAGTCCCTAATTCCCAATCCCCAATCCCCATGACACTCCCCAACCCTGGTAGCGTCTTGGCTACATTAACTGAACTGACTCAAGTTAATCGTACTCATGCTCTATTACGTCGTGTTAAAGACTTATCTGTTAATGAATTTGTTTGCTTACTTGACTTCATAACTGCTGAGTTTCAGCAATTTCTTAGAGCTATTGAACTAATCAATAATGAAGCTCTAGAAACTATGTTAGAGAAGGTGCTAGAAGCTATCACCCTCAAAATTGGTCAAATCCTACAAGCAGAACACACAGCTATTTTTTTAGTTGATTATGACAAAGGTCAACTGTGGTCAAAAGTTCCTCAAGATAATAGCCAAAAATTCTTAGAAATTCGTACCCCCATTACGGTAGGTATTCCTGGTCATGTTGCCAGTACAGGTCAATATTTAAATATATCAGAAACTCATAGTCATCCCCTATTTAGCCCAGAACTTGAAAAACAAATGGGCTATAAAATTCATAATATTTTATGTATGCCTGTTATCAGTAGTAAAAACCATACTGTAGCGGTAGTACAACTAGCTAATAAAACCGGAAATGTTCCGTTTAATCGTGATGATGAAGAACGTTTCCGAGACTTTGCCGCTTCTATTGGGATTATTCTGGAAAGCTGCCAATCTTTTTATGTAGCCGCTCGTAATCAACGAGGTGCAACGGCTTTGTTGCGGGCGACTCAGACATTAGGGCAAAGTTTGGATTTAGAAGCAACTTTGCAGATAGTCATGGAACAAGCTCGAATTTTAATGCAAGCAGACCGCAGTACGCTATTTTTATATCGTAAAGATATGAGCGAACTTTGGACAAAAGTTTCGGCAGCAGCAGATGCTACAAACTTGTTAGAAATCCATATTCCCGCAAACCGTGGCATTGCTGGCTATGTGGCTTCCACTGGCGAAGCCCTAAATATTTCTGATGTCTATAAAGACCCCCGCTTTGACCCAACTACAGATAGAAAAACTGGTTATGTGACTCGCAATATTTTATGTTTACCAGTATTTAATTCTGCAAATGAATTAATCGGTGTAACGCAATTAATTAATAAGCAACAAAGCAGTTTTACTGCTTCTGATGAAGAGTTTATGCGGGCTTTTAATACCCAGGCAGGAATTGCCTTGGAAAATGCTCGTCTCTTTGAAAATGTGTTGTTAGAGAAACAGTATCAAAAAGACATTTTGCAAAGTCTGTCAGATGCGGTTATTTCTACAGATATGGCAGGTCAGATTGTCACGATTAATGATGCAGCACTGGAGTTATTAGGTTGTCCTGTAAAAAATACTAATACCAAAACAAACAAGCTTTTGTGGGAACAAAATTTGATTGGTCGCTTTGTTTGGGAAGTTGTACCGATTGAAAACCTTCAAATGCGACTAGAAGATAGTTTAAAAACTGGAGCTAAACATTATGTGCCAGAGCAAAGTTTGATAGTCGGAATTTCTCAAGTGGAGAATGCCACTCTGCACTCGATTTTAGCAGTGCGCGATCGCACTAACCCCGATTTGTTCATTCCCTGGAATCTATCCCTCACTCCCCAATCTGAGTTTCTCACCCCTGATGAAGTGCAAACACTAGAACGCAGTACGAATCTGACTGTCAACCCTCTAACTAACCCAGAAGGCAGTGTCCGGGGTGGTTTGGTGGTATTAGAAGACATCAGTCGAGAAAAACGGATGAAAACTACTATGTCCCGCTACTTAACGCCCCATGTAGCGGAACAAGTTATGGCACTAGGGGAAGATGCTTTAATGGTGGGTGAGCGCAAGGAAGTAACCGTCTTGTTTTCTGATATCCGAGGCTACACAACACTTACAGAAAATCTCGGTGCAGCTGAGGTGGTATCGTTGCTAAATCAGTATTTTGAAACAATGGTGGAGGCTGTTTTTAACTACGAAGGTACCCTCGATAAATTTATTGGTGATGCATTAATGGCGGTATTTGGTGCGCCGCTACCACTTACAGAAAATCATGCTTGGAGAGCCGTACAGTCAGCGTTAGATATGCGAAAACGCCTAGAGGAATTTAACCAGCGACGAATTATCCAGGCGCAGCCACAAATTCATATTGGTATCGGAATTAGTTCTGGGGAAGTGGTTTCGGGTAATATTGGTTCCCGCAAACGGATGGATTACACCGTCATTGGAGACGGCGTAAATTTAAGTTCGCGCTTAGAGGCGGTAACTAAGGAATATGGTTGTGATATTATCTTAAGCGAATTTACTTATCAGCTTTGCAGCGATCGCATTTGGGTGCGCCAGTTAGACAAAATTCGAGTCAAAGGGAAACACCAGGCAGTTAATATCTACGAGTTAATTGGCGATCGCAATACTCCTTTAGATGCCAACACCCAAGAGTTTTTATATCACTATCATACTGGACGCGCTGCTTATTTATCGCGCAATTTCTCACAAGCGATCGCTTGTTTTGAAGCCGCCAAATACATCCAACCCCAAGACCAAGCTGTTGATATTCATCTAGAACGTGCGCGTAATTATTTACAAAACCCGCCTCCAGAATCATGGGATGGTATTTGGACAATGCTTACTAAGTAATTTAGTTATTGGTCATTGGACATGGGTTATTGCCCTTGTCTCTTTATCCCCGCCTCTCAACTTCAACCTTTAACCTCACCCTCGTCATCTTGAAACGGATCTTCACCAATTCGTAGCTCTTTTTTTGAGTTTTTTAACTGTTTCCATAGATCCTTTATTTGTTTGTAAGCTTCACCTGGAGGCAGTTTTCCACCTGTTTCTAAGTTACAAATGTAGCTGACGCGTTGAGCAAATTCCTGTAGATTGGCATTAAAGACCAAGTTTTCTGGCTTTACCTGACCGTAGTAGCGGCCACGAGGGTAGAGAAAATCATCTTTATTCACTATTTTGTTCTCCATTGATTCAATTCACCTCTTATTTGAATGTCTCAAGCTGAATCCTAGCTACCTCTAATCTTTACTTTCCTAAGACTGGGGGAAATCAAATCATCCAACTCCTTTTCTAATTGCTGATGCAGGAATTAGTTGATTCAGATTTTGAGACTAGGGGATAAAGCTTAAAATACTTTTGTTGTAAAGGTTACACAAATAATTTTCTACTAAAGTCACTGGAGAGAATATTTGATTTTCCTCCCAGATATCAGCTATTTATCTCATCTTAAATTATGAAGTTAAAATTGTAATTAATTTCAGTCTAAACCCTGAGCTAATAACCATTAAAATATACACGTATATTTTAATGGAATAGTCTTAGTGAAAATAACTACAAATATAAATTCTAAATTACTTAGATAAAGATACTGGATAGCAAAGTTAATCGTCCTCTATTAAAAGTTAGATATTTAGCTGTGAATATTTAGCAACTAGCTAATTAGGAAACTGGGTATTGGGCACAAGAGGCAAATGGGCAGGGCAGAGAAAGGAGAATTCAAATTACCTCTTTCCCCCCTGTTCTCCCTCTGTGCCGACTTTTCTATCGTCCTTATATCCTCTCAAAAAATCACCAATAGCTAATAGTTCACTAACTAAAGATAAAATGGTGAAGCTCGAAACGACAAAAATCGTCCATCCCCTAGAACTTTACCTGTCACCATGTCTGTTAATTCCAAGTTATACGAAGGCAAAGCAAAAATTCTCTACACAACGGACGATCCTGAAGTCTTGTTGGCTGATTTTAAGGACGATGCCACAGCGTTTAACGCCCAAAAACGTGGCAGTATTCAAGGAAAAGGCGAGATAAATTGTAGCATTTCCAGCCAGCTTTTTAAGCAGTTAGAAGCTTATGGTATAAAGACTCACTTTATCGACAGCCCTAGCCCGAATCAGATGCGGGTGAGGGCAGTAAAGATTTTGCCCTTAGAGGTAGTTATCAGAAATATTGCAGCTGGCAGTTTGTCTCAACAAACAGGCTTGCCAGTGGGTACAATTCTGAAACAGCCTTTGGTTGAATTTTATTACAAAAACGATCGGTTAGGAGATCCTTTGTTGACACGCGATCGCCTTTACCTACTAGAACTAGCTACTGCGGAACAAGTAGATGCCATTAGACATCTAGCATTGGAAATCAATGAATTTCTCCATAAATTTTGGCAACGATGCGGTATTACCCTAGTAGACTTCAAACTAGAGTTTGGTTTGGACTCACAACAGCAGTTGCTCTTGGCAGACGAAATTAGCCCCGACACCTGCCGTTTGTGGGACACCGCAGAAGAGGACTCAAACCGCCGGGTAATGGACAAAGACCGCTTTCGCCGAGACTTAGGAAATGTAGAGGATGCCTACCAGGAGGTTTTACAAAGAGTGCTAAAAGCAGTAGAAGCTACAACTTAAACAGGTAAAAGCCAAAAGATCGGAAGGAATTATATTTTACTTTTGCCTTTTGCCTTTTGCCTTGTAAAGTAAAAAAGCAAAAGAAAAAAATTATATTTTGAATTTTACCTTTGGCATAAGGGCATTATTGCCTTGTGATGGTGTGTGTGTGGTCGTGAAGAGGAATCATAAGTAAAATGCGTTTATCTCCCGTATTGCTGGCAGCAGTAGCAATTACAGTGCCTTTGGGCGGCTCATTGAGTGCAAAAGCAGAAACCGCCAACAGTTCAAAACAGACAACAGAAGTTTTGACACTAGGAACAAATCAGCAGCCAGAAAAAAACACTAGTCAACAAGACTCTAGTAAGAGTCTTGAGCCTCTAACTAATCCCAAAGTAGTTATAGAGCAACCAAAATCCCGCATTGTCGCAGTTTACCCTGCTAATCCAGCAGCGATGCCTGCGGCGGGCTACGCCTACGCAAAACCAGGGGTAATAGTGCCAACCTCCACAACGCCAAAAACTGCACAACAAACCCCTCAAATCAATCCCAGCCCAACTCAACAGCCCTCTCCCGCCCCAGACATTCCACCGCCAGAAATTCAACAACCAACGCCTTCTCAAACTCCTGAGACCGCTCCATTCCCGGAGAATGTTAACCCACCGACAACGGAGCCTTTATTACCCACAACTCCAGAACCATCTACCGCCCCAGAGATTTCACCTTCAGATAGCCAACAAAGAACACCTACCCCACGCCCAGGCGGGACTACCATTCCCCAGAATGCTAATCCACAGACAACTCCCAGTCCGGAGAATGTTAATCCACAGATAACTCCGGGAAATACTCAACCCAACACAGCCCCGGAAGCCAATGACCCCCGCGTACTGGTGTCAGAAGTAGTAATTAAATCGCAGGCTGGGCAACTATCACCAGAACTGGAAGAACAAGTTTATAGAGTAATTCGTACCCAAGCAGGACGAACGACAACTCGCAGCCAACTGCAAGAAGATATTAACGCCATCTTTGGAACTGGCTTCTTCTCCAACGTCCAAGCATCCCCAGAAGATACCCCCTTGGGAGTGCGAGTGAGCTTTGTTGTACAGCCTAACCCCATCCTGAGCAAAGTAGAAGTGCAAGCTAATCCTGGCACTGGTGTTGCCTCCGTATTACCAGCTAATACTGTCGATGAAGTATTTCGGGAGCAATATGGCAAAATCCTTAACTTGCGTGACTTGCAAGAAGGTATTAAACAGCTAAACAAGCGATATCAAGACCAAGGTTATGTGTTAGCCAACGTGATTGGAGCGCCACAAGTCTCTGAAAACGGAGTTGTTACCTTGCAAGTAGCAGAAGGTGTAGTAGAAAACATTAGAGTCCGGTTCCGCAATAAAGATGGTCAGGAGACAGACGAGAAGGGACAACCAATTCGGGGGCGGACACAAGATTACATCATTACCAGAGAACTGGAGTTGAAGCCAGGACAAATATTCAACCGCAACACGGTGCAAAAAGACCTACAGCGCGTGTATGGGCTAGGACTGTTTGAAGATGTGAATGTCTCCCTCGACCCTGGTAGTGACCCCAGCAAGGTCGATGTAGTAGTGAATGTAGCTGAACGTAGTAGCGGTTCTATTGCGGCTGGGGCAGGGATTAGTTCTGCTAGCGGACTTTTTGGAACAGTTAGCTATCAACAGCAAAACCTAAACGGCAGAAACCAAAAACTGGGGGCAGAAGTACAGGTTGGAGAACGGGAACTGCTGTTTGATCTGCGGTTTACAGACCCCTGGATTGCAGGAGATCCTTACCGGACTTCCTACACAACCAATATTTTTCGCCGCAGTTCCATTTCGCTGATTTTTGATGGCAAAGATGAAGATATTAGAACATTTGACCCAAATAATCCCACTAATACCGATTCTCAGGATCGCCCCCGCATTCTCCGTGTAGGTGGTGGTGTCACCTTTACCCGTCCCCTCTCTACCAATCCTTACAAAACTTCCGTCTGGACTGCCTCAGCCGGTTTACAGTATCAAAGAGTTTCTGCCCGTGATGCTGACGGCAATCTCAAAACAACAGGAGCGGTATTCAATAATGATGGAGTTCCTCTTGACCCGAATGGAAATCCCACTCCCAATGGTCAACCACTCGAAATTCCACTTACCTTGTCTCCCGGAGGTCAAGACGATTTACTACTTCTGCAACTAGGGGCACAGCGCGATCTCCGTAATAACCCCCTGCAACCCACTAGTGGTTCTTATCTCCGCTTTGGGGTTGACCAGTCGGTTCCCATAGGACTAGGCAACATTTTCCTCACCAGATTCCGGGGTAGCTACAGCCAATATTTACCCATCAAGCTGATTAGTCTCAGCAAAGGAGCGCAAACCTTAGCCTTTAACTTGCAAGCAGGAACCATCCTTGGCGACTTGCCTCCTTACGAAGCTTTTACTCTTGGGGGTAGCAATTCCGTCCGGGGTTATGAAGAAGGAGCATTGGGTAGTGGACGCTCTTACGTGCAAGCATCAGTTGAGTACAGGTTTCCAGTTTTTTCAGTAGTCAGTGGCGCACTATTTTTTGATCTTGGCAGTGACCTGGGAACTAGTACTAGGGCGGCTGAGGTGTTAAACAAAAATGGTAGTGGCTTCGGCTATGGTCTTGGCGTTCGCGTTCAGTCTCCACTAGGGCCAATTCGTATTGACTACGGTATCAACGATGATGGGGATAGTCGGATTAATTTTGGTATTGGGGAAAGGTTCTAACTTGTCATTGGTCATTAGTGAATCACAAAGCACAAATGACAATTATCTTTTTTGGATTAGCTTGCTAATTTTTACATTTACCTCAATACTGTTCCGATAAAGGCATTAATGACATTTTTAGGGGAATATCAGGGATTTTACCAAAACAGACGATGAACAATACTAAACGAAATATATTGATATTGACTTTTCGACTATGCAACAGCACACTCTAGCAGGTGAAATCACCCAAATAGGGGTGGGATTGCATAGCGGTGTGAATACCCAGGTGCGGATACTACCAGCTGAGGCAGGAAGTGGACGCTACTTTGTGCGGGTGGATTTACCGGATTTGCCGATTATTCCAGCCCAAGTTGCGGCAGTTAATCACACTGTTCTCTCAACTCAGTTAGGCAAGGGTGAAATATCTGTTCGCACGGTAGAACATTTGTTGGCAGCGCTTTCGGGTATGGGTGTGGATAACGCCCGAATTGAAATTGACGGGTCAGAAATCCCGCTTCTAGATGGTTCAGCAAGTGTGTGGACAGCCAACATTGCCAAAGTAGGCTTAGTATCACAACCTGGTAAAAACCAAGTTCCCTTGGCTGTTACAGAACCCTTATGGATCTATCAAGGAGATGCCTTTGTATGTGCCCTCCCAGCACCAGAAACTCGCTTTAGTTACGGTATTGATTTTGACCTACCTGCCATTGGTAATCAATGGTATAGTTGGTCACTAACCAGTGAACCAGAAAAAGCTTCTGCTAGCTTTGCTGCGGAAATTGCTCCTGCCCGTACTTTTGGGTTACTGCATCAAATTGAACACTTACAAAAAACAGGGTTAATTAAAGGTGGTAGTTTGGATAATGCACTCGTTTGCGGGCCAGATGGCTGGCTAAATCCACCATTGAGATTTGCAAATGAGCCAGTCCGTCATAAAATCTTGGATTTAGTAGGAGATTTAAGCTTACTAGGAACTTTTCCTATTGCTCATTTCTTAGCGTATAAGGCCAGTCACAATTTACACCTTCAACTGGCTCAGAAAATTTTAGATTTTGGATTTTAGATTTTGGATTTACTCTAAAGCTTAAAATCTAGGATTATTAGGGCTTTCGATATACGCCTACCTGCTCAACTTTCAGAGGAAAAATTAACCACAGAGCCAATGTCAATACTGACTGAAGTGAATACAATCGATCCGACTACATCTACTGAACTACAAACTATAAATGAGACTAAGATCGTTTCTGACATTAAAACAACTTTCACCTCTGAAGAAATTCAGGAATTGCTACCTCACCGCTACCCATTTTTACTTGTAGACAAAATAATTGACTACGTTCCAGGTAAAAAAGCAGTTGGTGTTAAAAATGTCACTATTAATGAACCCCAGTTTCAAGGACATTTCCCCGGTCGTCCACTGATGCCAGGGGTACTAATTGTGGAAGCAATGGCACAAGTTGGAGGCATTGTTCTCACTCAAATGTCTTCGGTAGAAGGCGGGCTATTTGTCTTTGCTGGTATCGATAAAGTTCGCTTTCGCCGCCAAGTTGTACCGGGGGATCAACTAGTAATGACGGTGGAACTGTTATGGGTAAAACAACGTCGTTTCGGTAAGATGCAAGGTCGTGCTGAAGTTGACGGTCAACTTGCTTGTGAAGGGGAATTAATGTTTTCTCTAGTCAACTAAAAGTTTGCTTTCGTGGTCTGGGCATAGCCGTGAAATGCCCTTACTGAATCCTAAAAAAGGATAACAGTTAAAAAAAATCCACAACAGCATCTGATTAATTTCTTGATTTTCTACACCCTCTCTACGAGATGCTACTCGAACACACTTAACTTGCTTTGTCCGACACTTTCGTTTACTGAAATACTTCACGCTCTACCAGTCGCCTTGATGGGAAGGCAGTGCAACTCTCTCAACCAGAGTAATATGCTGCCTCAGAACCCTTACCTGGCGCTGACTTATTAAGACAGTTCTGGAGATTCACCCTTGAAAACGCTAATTCATCCAACTGCTGTAATTCATCCGAAATCGGAACTCCACCATACAGTGCAAGTCGGTGCTTATGCTGTGATTGGAGCGCATGTAAAAGTGGGCCCTGAAACAATAATCGGCGCTCATGCTGTGTTAGAGGGGCCTTGTGAAATTGGGGCGCAAAATCAGATTTTTACAGGTGCAGCCATCGGTATGGAACCCCAGGATCTCAAGTTTGTGGGAGAACCAACTTGGGTCAAAATTGGTGATAACAACTTAATTCGTGAGTACGTTACCATTAACCGCGCTACCGGTGCTGGTGAAGCAACGGTAATTGGCGATGGTAACTTGCTGATGGCTTATGTCCATGTAGCTCATAATTGCGTAATTGAAGACCAGGTAGTGATTGCCAATTCTGTAGCATTGGCAGGTCATGTCCATATAGAGTCACGCGCTAGGCTAAGTGGGGTTTTAGGTGTCCACCAATTTGTGCATATTGGTAGACAGGCAATGGTGGGAGGTATGGCACGGATTGACCGGGATGTGGCCCCATATATGCTAGTGGAGGGAAATCCGGCGCGAGTGCGAACCCTCAACCTTGTTGGACTTAAACGGTCTGGTATGGATTCAGCAGATTTGCTTGTGCTGAAAAAAGCCTTCCGCATTCTCTACCGTTCTGATTTGTCCTTTAAGGATGCCTTGGAACAACTGGAATTGTTAGGGGATAGCGAACAATTGCAGCATCTGCGCCGTTTCTTGCTACTTTCTCAGATGCCAGGAAGGCGTGGCTTGATTCCTGGTAAGGGAAAAAAAGGCGTGAGTGATGAATCGTGAATTAAGGAGTTAGGAGTTATGAATTATGAATTATGAGTTAGGAATTAAACTTTTAACTCCTCACTCGTAACTATTAATTCCTAACTCCTCACTTCTAAGTTTTTACTAATTACCAATTATCAAATGCGGATTTTTATCAGCACTGGCGAAGTATCTGGCGATTTACAAGGGTCGCTGCTAATTACAGCGCTGAAGCGTCAAGCTGTGGCGATTGGGTTGGAATTAGAGATTGTGGCGCTGGGTGGCGAAAAAATGGTGGAGGTTGGGGCAATTCTGCTGGGCAATACCAGTAGTATTGGCTCAGTGGGTATTCAAGAAGGGCTGCCTTATATTTTACCTACTCTCCAGGTGCAACGACGGGCGATCGCTTCCCTAAAGCAAAATCCACCTGACTTGGTGGTGTTGATCGATTATATGACTCCTAATCTAGAAATTGGGACTTATATGAAACGGCATCTGCCAGATGTGCCTGTGGTATATTACATTGCTCCTCAAGAGTGGGCTTGGTCATTAAGTTTGCGTAGAACTAACCGGATTGTTGGCTTTACAGATAAGCTGTTGGCAATTTTCCCACAAGAAGCCCTTTACTTTCGTGAGAAAGGGGCAAAAGTTACTTGGGTAGGGCATCCTTTGATTGACAGAATGCAAGACGCTCCCAGTCGCCAAGCAGCGCGTGCAACACTAGGGATTGCGCCAGAAGAAATTGCGATCGCACTTCTCCCCGCTTCTCGCCACCAAGAACTAAAATATCTTTTACCAATTATTTTTGAAGCTGCCCAAACTCTTCAAGCTAAATTACCGGAAGTTCATTTCTGGATTCCCTTATCTTTGGAAGTCTATAGACAGCCAATTGAAGAGGCTATTGAGCGTTACGGTTTGCGGGCGACAGTTTTATTAGGTCAACAAAAGGAAGTTTTTGCTGCGGCTGATTTAGCCATTAGTAAATCTGGTACCGTCAACCTAGAACTGGCCCTGTTAAATGTGCCGCAAGTTGTAGTTTATCGCCTAAGTCCCCTGACTGCTTGGATAGCTCGTAAAATACTCAAAGGTTCTATAGCCTTTGCATCGCCACCTAATTTAGTAGTGATGAAGCCAATTGTGCCAGAATTTTTACAAGAACAAGCTACAACAGAGAATATTATCCAAGCCGCAATGGAACTGCTGCTCAATCCCAGTCGCAGACAGCAAACTTTAGCTGATTATGAAGAAATGCGGCGGAGTTTGGGAGAAGTTGGCGTGTGCGATCGCGCTGCTCAAGAAATTTTGCAAATGCTACCGGGGATAGGGACTAGGGACTGGGGACTGGGGACTGGGGACTAGGGACTGGGAAAATTTTGTATATTTAATACGCGATACCCAATCCTTAATCCCCAATCCCCAATCCCCAATCCCCAATCCCTTTAGAGGTGTCATGGCTTATGAGATGAGAAAAAAAAGAGCGATCGCAGTTGATTTGTTCGCTGGTGCAGGCGGTATGACTCTTGGCTTTGAACAAGCTGGTTTTGACGTGTTAGCGTCTGTGGAAATTGACCCCATCCACTGTGCGACACATGAATTTAACTTCCCATATTGCTCAGTATTATGTAAAAGCGTTGTGGATACAACCGGAGAAGAAATTAGGAGTCGGTCTAAAATTGGCGATCGTGAAATTGATGTGGTCATTTGTGGCTCACCATGTCAAGGATTTTCTCTAATTGGTAAACGGGTTATTGACGATCCACGAAACTCTTTGGTATTTCACTTTCATCGGCTGGTTTTGGAGCTAAAACCGAAATTTTTTGTGATGGAAAATGTCCGGGGAATCACAGTTGGCGAACATGAACAAATTCTCCAATCTTTAATTAATGAGTTTGAAATTTACGGATATAAAGTACAACAAAACTACCAAATTCTCAACGCTGCAAATTATGGAGTACCACAGTCACGTGAGAGATTATTCCTCATAGGTGCAAGGGAAGATGTAGAGTTACCGAAATATCCTCAACCGATTACTAAACAAGCATTACCCAATAATTTAACTTCTAAAAAAATATCTAGTATCCCATTGAGTCCTACAGTATGGGATGCAATTAAAGATTTACCTGAAATAGAAAAGTATCCTGAGTTAATAACAAGAGACTGGGTTCTAGGAGAATACGAAAAGCCTAGTAACTATGCTTGTGTACTTCGTGGTCTTAAATGCTTAAACGATGATTATTCTTATAAACGTGAATACGATGTGCGAATACTTTCTTCCAGTTTAAGAACAAAACATTCTGTGGAAACCATTAAACGTTTTCAGGAGACTCAACAAGGCGAGAGAGAAAAAATTAGTCGTTTTTATAAGCTGCATCCTGCTGGTGTCTGCAATACTTTAAGAGCCGGGACAGATAAGTATAGAGGTTCTTTCACATCTCCTAGACCAATTCATCCATCTACGCCTCGTTGTATCACAGTTAGGGAAGCGGCGAGATTACATTCTTATCCCGATTGGTTTAGATTTCATGTAACCAAATGGCACGGATTTCGTCAAGTTGGTAACTCTGTACCACCGCTACTAGCAAAGGCTGTGGCGACAGAAATTATTCGCAGTTTGAATGTTTCGCCTTTTAAGCCGAGTTTGCGATACAAGTTGGGAGAGGAAAAGCTACTACAGTTTAATATATCGCAAGCGGCACAATATTATCAGCAGTATAACAAGTCGATCGAGTAGAGGCAATTTATAAATTGCCCCTGAGTGCATGTAATTTTACGTAAATCCTGTGAAGCTTAAAAACCCCGCCTTCTCTATCAAAATCTGGTTATTAAGTAATTTTTAATTTATTTCTGAATAGTACAACAGGGCAATAAAGGCTTGTTTACAACTTCTTTAATTTCTACTGAATTCAACAAATCTTCCCAATATTTCTGAACTTCGGGATCGTTAGGACGTTGGCGGCGTAAATTAGCTAAAGTTCTTAAAGCATCTTCCCAAAATCCAGCCGTTGCAAATAGAACTGCACGATCCAAGTCTGTATTTGGTTGGTTTAGCTCAACAGATAGGTTTTCATCTTGCGATCGCACTATTGTACCTTCTACATAAGAGTCTTTATCGCGGTTGCCAATATCACAAATCATTGAAAAAGTCCAACTATACTCTTTACCGATTTGTAAAGATGGCTGATTCGCAGGTATATTTACACTAACAATACCATTCTGCCCAACAGGTTTGAAAGTTCCCTTATACAATGGGTCAGAGCTATCATCATCCCGCACAACAAATTCTAATGCTTGCACGGTTGTAGAAGTTTGAGGAATATAGAAAAATAATGTGGGACGCTCTGCTGTGGTTCGTTGAGCTTCCTTATCTGTTGGTGTCAGGGGAATGATATTTTGTCCAGTTTGAAAGCAACTTCCTCGTGTTCCTGCTGACCTTACCCTACCAGGTCTACCGGGAACGAAGGCAATACGATTTTTACCACGTTGAATGTAACTTGTAACATTTCTAATTGCAGCAGTAGCATACCTATCTCCAGGACGTAGCCGCTCTGCTTGCTGAAAATTCAATAAAGCTTTTCGATAGTTTCTCCGTCTAGTTTCGTTATAACCAAGCTGCATATATTGTGTATAAGCAGATTTGGCTTGTGCGAGTTCAAAAACCGACTCTGTTGCCAAAACCTGATTAGTAATCACAGGCTCAAAGGGGAGAAATGCTAAAGCCGCAAGCAGATAGCTTGCCCAAAATCTATGTTTCATGATGTCCATTTCCACTTGTAGTACATTGCTTGGGTATATATAATACAATACCTTAAGCTTGACAGTGGCAAGACTTTATGTACCAGTTTATAGAAATGCTGAGGTAGCCTTCTGACTTTTTACACGAAGATTCCGACTTATTTTAGGACTAGCCCTTTTAAGATAATTTCTAAAATCTTGGCTTTCCTTTGTGCCTCTGGGGTTTAAAGAGGAATTATTAGCCCTTGTAGAGACGCAGCACTGCTACGTCTCTACATTATTTTTCATCAAATGTCTAATGTCTAATGAGAATGAGGTACAGCTAATTTTGTATCCGCTACTTGGGCATTATCAGCAACAATTTGGCGGAATGAATCGCCTTCAATTGTTTCCTCTTCTATTAACAAATCTACTAAACGCTCCAAAACTATGCGGTTTTCTTCCAACAGTTCTTTTGCTCTGATATAGGAATTGTTGACAATTTCACGTACCTGTGAATCAATTTTGGCGGCAATTTCTTCAGAATAGTCTGATTTATTCATCCAGTCGCGTCCTAAAAATACCTCTCCACTCTGATTTTCTAGGGACAATGGGCCTAATTCTGACATGCCAAAGCGTGTCACCATCTGCCGCGCCATCCCTGTCACCTGTTGCAAGTCGTTACTTGCGCCTGTGGTAACTTCTGGCTTACCAAAAACAATTTCCTCGGCGGCGCGACCACCCAGGGTAGCAGTAATCCTGGATTTGAGTTGGGAACGGGAAATCAACCCTTGTTCTTCGTTAGGAGTAAACCAAGTTAATCCCAGTGCTTGTCCGCGTGGAATGAGTGTAACTTTCTGCACAGGGTCATGGTCTTTGAGCAATGTGCCCACTAAAGCATGTCCAACTTCATGATAGGCAATCAAGCGCTTGCTCTTGCTGTCTACCAATGCAGTACCTTCCATACCTGCAACGACTCTATCCACAGCCGCATCAATTTCTAAAAGGGTGACAGCTTCTTTCCGTCTCCTCGCAGTCAGAATGGCAGCTTCATTGAGTAAGTTGGCTAAGTCTGCGCCGGTAAAACCAGGAGTGCGACGAGCGATCGCTTCTAATGATACGCTAGGGTCAATTTTCTTATTCCGGGCGTGAACTTTCAAAATTTCCAGTCGCCCTTTGAGATCCGGTGGATCGACCATCACTTGTCTGTCAAAGCGTCCCGGTCTGAGTAACGCTGTATCTAATACATCTGGGCGGTTAGTAGCGGCAATAATAATGATGCCTGTGTTACCTTCAAAACCATCCATTTCCGTGAGCAGCTGGTTGAGAGTTTGTTCGCGCTCGTCGTTACCGCCGCCGATACCAGCACCCCGTTGTCTACCTACTGCGTCAATTTCATCGATAAATATTAGACATGGAGCATTCTCTTTGGCTTTCTTGAAGAGGTCACGGACGCGAGATGCACCCACGCCAACGAACATTTCCACGAATTCCGAACCGGAAATACTGAAGAATGGGACACCTGCTTCACCTGCGATCGCTTTTGCTAGTAAAGTTTTACCAGTACCAGGAGGACCAATTAACAGCACTCCTTTGGGAATGCGTGCGCCTACAGCCGTAAATCTTTCTGGTTGTTTCAAGAAAGTAACAACTTCTTCCAGGTCTTCTTTAGCTTCTTCAACCCCGGCGACATCTTCAAATTTAACTCCGGTTTTGGCTTCCATTTGGAAACGAGCTTTGGATTTGCCGAAATTCATCGCTTGGCTCGAAGCATTAGTAGAGCGTCGGAGGAACAATAGCATTAAAGCCACCAGTGGCAAAATCCACATGAGATTAATCAACAGCCCAACAGCAGCTCGACTGTTAGCAGAGGAAACCTCGCCAAACTCAACATTCTTATCTTTGAGTATGTTAATTAACTCTGTGTTTTGTGCCAGAAGTCTCACTTGTTGCGGTGGCGTATTCTCCTTTTGCCCTTTGAGATAAACCCTGGCTACCTGTTCGGTTTCGTCAAGCTCTACTTTTTGAACTTCTCCCGCCTTCGCTTTTTTGAGCAAATCACCATAGTTTAGAGAGGTACTAGAGGTAGAGCTACTATCTGCTTTTTGTGCCAAGACGGGGGTACTCCCGAAAATTCCTGGTAACATAATCAAGCTAGCTGCGATTGCACCAACCCAAGCAACGCGCTTTGATGACTGCCTTTTTACCAATGCTTTTTTTCCCAAATTTGTCATAATAATTACCCTTTGTCTGCTGGCACAAATTGAGCTATGGTTTTATGCCTATTCTTCTACCAAAAATTGTAATAACTGGAAATTACACTTTTCTTATCTAGTCTAACTTCCACACAAAAGCATTCCCATGTTTCTCCGGTTATTACATAAATTTGAGCAACCTGGATAATTATTCTGGCTCCTAACTCCTGTACAGACACAGATTTTTCGCGTCTCTCCTAACTCTTTCATCCTCGAATTTTCCAGCAGATATTAATTTGACACATTCCGACACAAATCGCTAAGATAAACATAGTCATAACGATTCCGCTTTTAAGAAATCTGGTGATAGTAGCTAGTTAATAGTTTGTAGGTTAATTATGGTGAGAATTGTTGGTATTGGTGGTAGTTTAAGATCAAACTCCTATACACAGCTTGCTTTAGAAGTAGCAGTGCAAAGGGTAGAAGCCCTTGGTGCAGAGGTAGAAATTCTTGATTTAAGACAGTTGCAGTTACCGTTTTGCACTGGCGCAAAGGAGTATCTAGAGTACCCAGATGTTAAACGGTTACAGGATACTGTTAGCCAGTCAGATGGATTAATTTTAGCCACACCTGAGTATCACGGTGGGGTTAGTGGTGTCCTGAAAAATGCTCTAGATTTAATGAGCTTTGAGCAACTGTCTGATAAAGTTACAGGACTAATCAGCGTATTGGGCGGTCAGTCCAATAGTAACGCTTTAAATGAACTACGGTTAATTGTCCGATGGGTTCATGGTTGGGTGATTCCAGAACAAATTGCGATCGGGCAAGCTTGGGGTGCATTCAATCCTGAAGGCAAGCTATTAGATGAAAAACTTTCTCAAAGATTTGATGAATTTGCTCAGAGTTTAGTTGATAACACTCGCAAACTGCGGGGTGTGAATTAGTTGTAGGGTGGGCAAAGCTAGACCCACCCTCATAAACTCAAAAATTAATGATGATGGTGGTGATGATGGCGATCGCCAGCGAGTTGGGGATTAACTGCCAAAGCTTGCTCTGACAACAACTCTGCAATATGAGCATCAGCCCATTGAGCCACCATTGACAAAAATTCTGGGCGATCGTTGACGCAAGCCATTTGCACGTAGTTCGTACCAGGATGCTGTTTCTCTAAAGCGTGGATGATGTGATGTACATCCAATAAAGTTTCGTGGTTTTCTGTAGCAAAGCCAATTGGCATAAAAATTACTACTTTTGCACCCAATTGAATCAGGTTATTTGCCGCCTGCTCTGCATTTGGCTGTGTCCAATCAATTAAGGGCGTGTCATGATTGAGCCAACCCACCGAGATTAACGGATAGCGGTTAATCAACTTCTCCCGAACCAATTCGTACATTGCTTCACTTTCGGCAATCCCAGAAGTAAAGCCTTTCGCTTTATGGGGACAGCCATGATTCATTAGCACAATGCCGATTTGAGAAGGTAGATAAGCTCCTGCTAATTCAGCAATTTTCTCTTCAACCAGATGAGCCATCAAATCGATGTAAGCTGGTTCGTTAAAGAAAGAAGGAATGTAGCGCTGTGCTTTAATCCAGTGTTCTTCACCATCAGTCAACTCAACGAGAGCATTGTTAACTTGCTCGATCGCAATCCCACTGGTAAAGATAGAATCAACAACCAGCAGTGGGTAAATCAGCAGCTTCTCAAAGCCTTGGTTTTTGATTTCTGCCAAAACTTGATTCGGTAGAAAAGGGGCACAAAAGTTAAAAGCCTTGAAAACTTGGACTTTATCACCCCATTTTTCTTGTAAATTCTTCTCTATCCCAGCACGTTGCTGTTCAAAGATGGCATTGTGTGGGGAGATAAAATCGTGGTGTGTGTGTCCCCACTCATGGCGGTCAAATAGCGCCAAAAGCTTTGCCAGAGGCGGATAAATCCAGGTCGGTACTGGTGCAAATTTTGCTGTCAGTAGATTTAAAGCCTGTTCGTTATAGTTGGCGAAATCTTCGTAGCTTTCGACTTCGCCGTAGCCCATGAGCAATACGGCTACACGGTCTTTACCTGATAGATGCTCGTGGGTATGTTGTACTTTTTCCGGCGTGGCAACCACAATTAGTTCCTCAATATAACCAGAGTGCAGAGAAATATAAAGTTAGAGAATAGTTTTCATATTCTCCCTACTTGTAACATATTATCCCATCCAGGGGGATAGGATAGGTGGGAAGATCAAGATAATACATCAAAAGTAAGACTTTCGTGGGGCATTAAGTATGGGAAATTGAATCAAAGGTACAATTTTGACCTCTCTCCTAAAAGGCTACGTGCATATACAAGTCGAATTACCCAAAACAAAAGAAAAACCTCACCCTGTCCTATCTTTAATCCCTCTCCTTAATAAGGAGAGAGACAGATTTTGCACAGCAAAATCAGAGTGAGGTATCTCCGAGGCTGCGCGATAAAGCTGCATTTTCAGTGAAATCAATTTGATGTAGGTTTGTGCCAAATATGTCTATCAAGATTTAAGTCTTCAACAATTCCCAACATCAAGTTGAGGTAGTTTTTCACTCTCCCCCCATCAGCAAGAGTTTGCAGTGTAGGTAAAAGTAGGGGAGAGTATTGTATGGTAATGT
>NZ_NOLI01000088.1:0-34177 GCF_002245975.1 Nostoc sp. 'Peltigera membranacea cyanobiont' 213
TTATTTCGGCATACTCATTTGTTATTTCGGCATACTCATTTGTTATTTCGGCATACTCATTTGTTATTTCGGCATACTCATTTGTTATTTCGGCATACGCATTTGTTATCTTGGTGTGTCCATAACGCACCCTACGAAACTACTAGAAGAGTTGAAACCTATACTGGTCAACTTGTGTGTACACCGTAACCTAATGGAGGAGTGAGGAAAATATTGCTTCCCGATCCTCGACTATGACACGCCATACTTCTTAAACCATTCCAAAAGATGTTTCCAACCGTCCTTAGCTTCTTTCTCACGGTAGGAGGGGCGATAATCAGCAAAAAATGCGTGGGGCGCATCGGGGTAGACAATAATTTCAGATTTGCTGCTGCTAGACTTTAAGCGATCGCGCATCTGTTCTACTGTATCAAGAGGAATACCCGTATCCTTGCCACCATAGAGTCCGAGAATGGGGACTGTTAGTTTTGATGCAATATCAATGGGATATTTGGGCTGAAGTGCAGTAGCATCGCCCACTAGTCGTCCGTACCACGCTACACCTGCCTTCACCTTGGGATTGTGTGCTGCATACAACCAGGTAATGCGGCCACCCCAGCAGAAGCCTGTAATCGCTAATTTATCAGCATTACCCTTAGCTGATTTCACAGCCCATTTTACCGTGGCATCAAGATCGGATAAAACTTCGGCATCTGGTACTTTGGCAACAATTGGACGAATTTCGTCTATATTGCTTAACTTCGTGACATCACCTTCACGGAAGAATAATTCGGGTGCGATCGCTAAATACCCCAACTTAGCAAAACGTCGGGTGATATCCTGAATATGCTCGTGTACGCCAAATATTTCTTGGATTACCAGGACAATTGGGAAATTTTCACCAGTAGCAGGTACTGCTCTATAGGCGGGAATTGTGCCATCTTTGACAGGAATTTTCACTGCACCAGCTACCAAACCCTTAGCCTCGGTGGTAATGACTTGAGCAGAAATTGGTTGCACTGCCAAGGCAAAACCTGTCGCCAAGGTGGTTGTTGCGATAAATTTGCGGCGTGTTATTTCTTTCATCATCTCTACCTTAAATTGGCAAAAACTTTATTGTTGATTAGTCAGTACAGTAGTACGACAACTAGATATTACAATTTATGAACCAGTGTACCGTAATATTAGCTTCGTTTGCTGTCCAAGCTTTCTTTGCTCTGTGACTGTTGTCAGGCGAAAGCCGATGTATTGGAAAATATAGTTAGGTTTCTATCCGAATCAAATGCGCGAAAGGGTAGGTGTACAAATTTCACAGCCCCAAAAAAGTGCTTCTATCCCAATTACAGTAGGGCTTTCAACCCACTTGTCGCTTAATCCTCATCCGCGCAATCTCTGAAATGCTTATCAAAACACGATTTCAGCTTTTAAATTTTCCTGGCACTCTTTCCAAACGAATTCTCTAATGCTATGATTACTCAAGAATCGCGCAACTGCACCTTGAAAACTAAATACAGCCGGAGTTTCAGGCTCTTGCTATTGCAATTCATCAAAATCCCTATTAGGGATTGAAACAGAAGATTTTGAGTATTGTCCGATGCTGTAATCTAATTGCAATTCATCAAAATCCCTATTAGGGATTGAAACTAGAAAGTTTCCAGGGTATTCAACGACTGACGAATTGCAATTCATCAAAATCCCTATTAGGGATTGAAACTTTATTGTGGTAATTCCGGTAACTTGCCATATTTTATTGCAATTCATCAAAATCCCTATTAGGGATTGAAACTCTTGTGCCGTGCAATCCCCCAAGGGTTGCTAAAATTGCAATTCATCAAAATCCCTATTAGGGATTGAAACGTTTACTCTGATGGGAGTTAACAGTGCCAAGAGAGCATTGCAATTCATCAAAATCCCTATTAGGGATTGAAACATTAGCTCACGTTTTTTTCCCACTTTTCATGGATAAATTGCAATTCATCAAAATCCCTATTAGGGATTGAAACAATTATGCCAGCAAATGCCCAACCTTGTAGGGTAATTGCAATTCATCAAAATCCCTATTAGGGATTGAAACTTGGTGGTAGTCGAAGTAGTAACAAGCGAGTGCTATTGCAATTCATCAAAATCCCTATTAGGGATTGAAACAGAGTAAGTTAGTGGGAAAACTATTTGGCAAATTGCAATTCATCAAAATCCCTATTAGGGATTGAAACAGGTGTAATCTCCACATATCGTGTATGACCTAACATTGCAATTCATCAAAATCCCTATTAGGGATTGAAACTATCGATACAAGCTCTCCGAAAAGCTCTTGTATCGTATTGCAATTCATCAAAATCCCTATTAGGGATTGAAACAGCAGCATTTGAAAGCAAGGTAGGCACTGCTCTTAATATTGCAATTCATCAAAATCCCTATTAGGGATTGAAACGTAGATAGCAACGACATTAGGGCTATTGGATTTAAAATTGCAATTCATCAAAATCCCTATTAGGGATTGAAACCGGGCTGACCTCACTACTGCTAAAAAGACAGATTGCAATTCATCAAAATCCCTATTAGGGATTGAAACGATAAGGCAGCGATCACAAGTCCAAATCTGGCGATAGCCACAAATTGCAATTCATCAAAATCCCTATTAGGGATTGAAACAGATCGTGATGAGTAAGTGTTGAGTCTTTTGCGACGATATTGCAATTCATCAAAATCCCTATTAGGGATTGAAACACGACATTGTGGTGCAATCGTGGAATACATTATCATTGCAATTCATCAAAATCCCTATTAGGGATTGAAACCATAGATGACGGCATTACCTGGGATCGGCTAGCACAAATTGCAATTCATCAAAATCCCTATTAGGGATTGAAACAATGCACCTTGGGATATTGCCTACATAAGCACTGGTATTGCAATTCATCAAAATCCCTATTAGGGATTGAAACGCGAAAATAGCGGCGCGAGAAAGTGAATTAGCAAAAGATTGCAATTCATCAAAATCCCTATTAGGGATTGAAACAATTTACCATTATTGTATTCAAAGGGGATGCGTACCATTGCAATTCATCAAAATCCCTATTAGGGATTGAAACTTTTTTTTGGCAAGCTCCATTTATGCAATCATATTATTGCAATTCATCAAAATCCCTATTAGGGATTGAAACCAGTTTTTATACCCGCAAAAACTGCTTCAGTAGAATTGCAATTCATCAAAATCCCTATTAGGGATTGAAACACTGCACTAGAAACGTAATCCACTTGTGCGATAAACCCTGATTGCAATTCATCAAAATCCCTATTAGGGATTGAAACAGACTGAATTGCTTTCTCAATAAATACTGGTGGATTGCAATTCATCAAAATCCCTATTAGGGATTGAAACTTGGTCTTGAATTTTGTCCATATATCATTACCACATTGCAATTCATCAAAATCCCTATTAGGGATTGAAACGTAATCACATTCTTATTATTAGTAAAAAAAGCAAAATTGCAATTCATCAAAATCCCTATTAGGGATTGAAACATTTCTTATGCATATATCCCCTTATAGCGTTTCTCGTTCACGTGAGGTACACCCGTAGGGGCACGGCACTGCTGTGCCCTTACACTTCGCGATTTAATCTTGTACCGCATGTGAATGGGAACCGCTATAAAGCCTTTTATATTGCAATTTATCAAAATCCCTATTAGGGATTGAATATAACAATTACCCATCATTAGATTGATATAGGAATCATATTTGATTTTTGAAGAAAATTAGGTATTGTAGGGTGCGTTAGAACGCAGTTCGTAACGCACCATTATCGAGGGTTTGGTGCGTTATGCTGTCGCTAACACAACACCAGTGACGCTACGCACAGTCGCTAACGCCCAAGTCGGTAAACCCACCCACACGACAGGCTCCCCTACATAATCTTTTCTCCAAATCAAACCGGATTCCTAGCAGATTAAGATACCTACTATTATTTAGGCGTTATGCTTGACTTCTTCGCCTGTATCACTTGCAAACTGCCGCCAGAATATAAAATTGGCTCACTCTCATCAAATCCAACCTCAGTTAATAATCTAGCCAAATCAGTTTTCAACAATTGCCAAGCTGTTTCCGTCTCAAACAACAACAAAAACAGTGATATCCCAGGCCAAAATATCGGATTTGTAGGAGCGTGAAAATCTATCAGCGTAAATACCCCTCCTGGCTTCAGCACCCGATAAACTTCATTAATAATTTTTCGTAACTGCTGAGGCTGCATCTCGTGCAATGCAACACTGGTATGCACCACATCAAACAGATTATCTGCAAATGGCATCTCCTCCGCAAAAGCTTCCACATAAGAAGCTTCAGGGACATTTAACTGCGCTCGTTCCAAAGACTTAGGTGAAGCGTCCAATCCTGTTACATTTTGTGAATTTTTCACCAAAAAATGCGTTGTTTGACCGCTACCGCAACATAAATCTAAAACCTGAGTATCTGAGTGAATTGTTAAGCCTTGCAAAGCAAGTTGCCGAAAACGCGCTTCACCACCTACACTTAAGGCTGCTAAACGAGAGATACCATCATACAACCACTGATAGCGGTAACTCCAATCCCTTAAAATTGTTGCCATTGCATATTTCCTTGCTATTAAGCTTTATTATTTAATAAAGATATATTGTTAACATTAGTAAAAAATCTGAAAAGATTGGGGGAAAGTAACAGCTATGGGTCGTGTAGGCGTCTTATTACTCAATCTCGGTGGCCCCGATAAGCTAGAAGATGTCGGGCCGTTTTTGTATAACCTATTTTCCGATCCGGAAATTATTCGCCTACCGTTTCGCTGGTTGCAAAAGCCCCTAGCCTGGTTTATTGCCTCGCGGCGAACCAGAACATCTCAAGAGAATTATAAGCAAATCGGTGGCGGTTCCCCACTACGACGGATCACAGAAGCGCAAGGGGAAGCTTTAAAAGAACAGTTGGCTTATTTAGGGCAAGAAGCCGATATCTATGTGGGAATGCGTTATTGGCATCCGTATACAGAAGAAGCGATCGCACAGATTACGCAAGATAATGTAGAACACCTGGTAATATTACCACTATATCCCCAGTTTTCTATCAGTACCAGTGGTTCCAGCTTCCGGCTTTTAGATAAACTTTGGCAAGAAGACCCAAAACTTCAGCCCATTGAATACACCGTTATTCCTTCTTGGTACAAACAACCAGGCTACCTCCAAGCAATGGCGGAACTCATAGCCCAAGAACTTGAGCAGTATCCTAACCCGGATGAGGTTCATATATTCTTCAGCGCTCACGGCGTTCCTAAAAGCTACGTTGAAGAAGCTGGCGACCCTTACCAGCAAGAAATTGAAGAATGTACTGCTCTAATTATGCAGACTCTCAATCGTGCCAATGCCCACACCTTAGCTTACCAAAGTCGCGTTGGCCCAGTAGAATGGCTGCAACCCTATACTGAAGATGCGCTCAAAGAACTAGGCGCACAGGGCGTTAAAGATTTGGTTGTCGTGCCAATCAGTTTTGTCTCAGAGCATATCGAGACACTGCAAGAAATCGATATTGAGTATCGAGAAGTAGCAGAAGAATCAGGAATTCATAACTTCCGCCGCGTTCCTGCTCCTAATACCCATCCAGTATTTATTAATGCACTTGCAGACTTAGTGATTGATGCGCTGAAAAACCCCAGCTTCAAGCTTTCGCAAGCCGCCCAAATGAAAAAAATGGTGAAAATGTACCCCCAAGAACGTTGGGAATGGGGGCTAACTACTAGCGCTGAAGTCTGGAATGGTCGGATTGCGATGCTGGGGTTTATTGCCTTAATCATCGAGCTAATTACCGGTCACGGCTTCTTGCACATGATTGGGCTTTTGCAGTAAATATAGGACTACTATTTGATTTTTGAAAAATACGTAGGGTGTGTTATTGCGTAGCCTAACGCACCCTATACATACTTAGATTTTATCAAGAATCAAATCAGATTGCTATATTGTTATTATTTACCGACAATTGCTAATTTCTACAATCATTTCTCCTTGACGTAATTGTTCCAGCGCATTAGGCAAAGTAATTGTCAGAAGTTAATGTAAATTACGATTAGTAACATTTCCACAAGTCAACCAAAGAATTTGAGGAGGTATCCCTAGCCGACAAACCAAGTCAACGAAATCACTATCTTTCGTCATAATGATGACATTGGCGATTCTTGCAGCCTCAAAAATTTCTATATCTTTAGCGTCACGTAAACCAATATCTTTTAACGACAAAGCTTCTATACCAAAACTATTTGTTACCCAACTTGCCAAAGTCGGGGGTAACTGTGCATCAATCCAAATCTTCATGCAGTCAACCGCACAAAATCAGTCCGTCGTGCAGCAAACAGAAGACAAGCTTGAATATCTTCTAGTTCTAAATCGGGAAAGTCTTCTAAAATTTCGCTAATGGTGACATTTTCCGCTAACATTTCTAAAATGTCACTAACTCTAATTCTCATCCCTCGAATGCAAGGACGACCCCCACATTGACCAGGAATTTGCGTAATACGAGTCAATAATTCATTCATTGAGTTAATTACTGATTTGACTAGCGAACAACATTTTACCATGATTAAATAACTTGCAATTCTGAGTGCCGTTGGGGTTTAGTGATACCAGTCATACCACTGCTTGGCGCTACGAACTGCAAACCAGAGCAGTATTAAAGCAATTAATCCTCCTTGCCACGGAGCATCAAAGGCAAAAAGTACTAGAGCAATACACAAGGTATCTTGAAGAAACACTGCCCACAAGGGTAAGCCACGTAACCGATAGAACCAACCAACTTGAACTAGCTGGAGTACTAAAGCTAATGAACCCCCAATACAGGCAATCAGCCAGTTTGGTGTTGCTGTGGCATTAGCTACTGCTAAACCCATAATTGCCCCGACGATGGGAGACATGAATAACTGAACCAGTTGTAGCAATCTTTGCCCCCATAGTTTTTTTGAGGCGAATAATTCAAATAAAGACCAAAAGGTGAGGCAGCCTAACAATATTGGTGGAGAAATGTGAGATAAAATTGGAACTTGTGACCATAAGTCACTACCTTGCAATAATCCAATAATCAGCAAAGGTATGCCTATTCTCATTCCTGCTGCCGCAGATGCAGAAAGTGTGGCTAGGATTTCAATCATTAAAGCACTCGTAGTACTAATAAATAAATAAATAAGTAAATATCTGTTATTTATATTACCCAGTGCTGGCGATAATTCCAGCATCAAGCAGACAGTCTTCAGGAAGTAATACTAGATATTTTTGGTATTTTTATATTCTTTGCTATCCGCTGTAGGGGCAATTCATTAATTGCCCCTACAGCACAGGCCAATTAATCCTAAATTCCCAATCGTTGGTAAACTTCTTCTAAATGCTGGAGATGCTGTTGGGGATCGAAACAGACTTCTAGTTCTGTTGGGGACAACTTTTCAGTAACGCGAGGATCTTTGCTAATTAAGTCCTGGAAATTCCCTCCTGGTTTGTTCCAAGCGATGTGAGCGCTTTCTTGAACGATCGCATAAGCTTCTTCGCGGTTGCTTCCCTTGTCTATTAAGGCAAGTAGCACTTTTTGACTGAAGACAACGCCGCCGTAACAGTTGAGATTTCGTTCCATATTTTCAGGATAGACCAACAGGTTTTTTACCAAATCGGTTATTTCTGACAACATAAAATGCGTCAAAGTACAAGCATCTGGCAAAATTACCCGTTCTACAGAACTGTGGGAAATATCCCTCTCATGCCAGAGTGCAACGTTTTCCAAGGCTGCACCGGCATGACTTCTAACCAGTCGTGCCATCCCCGTCAGCCGTTCCGAACGGATGGGGTTGCGCTTGTGTGGCATGGCTGAGGAGCCTTTTTGACCTTTGGCGAAAAATTCTTCAACTTCCAGAACGTCTGTTTTTTGCAGATTGCGAATTTCTACAGCAAAACGTTCAATGGATGCCGCTACTAAAGCTAATTGTTGCACGTAGTCGGCGTGGCGATCGCGGGAAATAACTTGTGTTGATGCCGTATCGGGTTGGAGTCCGAGTTTCTGGCAAGCGATCGCTTCTACACGGGGTTCAACATTGGCGTAAGTTCCCACTGCACCAGAAATCTTACCCACCGCGATCGTTTGGCGGAGTATTCTCAAGCGTTCTTGGTGTCGCAACACTTCTGCTAACCAGCCAGCTAGCTTGAAACCAAAAGTAATTGGTTCAGCGTGAATACCATGCGATCGGCCTGCCATCACGGTATGACGATGTTCCCGTGCTTTTTGGCGAATTACCTCAATCAAATCTTCCAAACGCTGTAATAATAGATCCAGGCTGGCAACCAATTGCAGCGCTAAAGCTGTATCCAAAACATCCGAACTAGTTAAACCCAGGTGAATATAGCGTCCGGCTTCACCAACATATTCATTGACATTTGTCAAGAAAGCGATGACATCGTGGCGGACTACAGCCTCAATTTCTAACACTCGCTTGGGGTCAAAATCTGCCTTAGCCTTGATTTCCTCAACCGCCTGAGATGGAATGTAACCCAGTTCAGCTTGAGCCTCACAAACAGCAATCTCGACTTGCAGCCAAGTTTTTAGTTTATAGGCTTCACTCCATAGATTAGCCATTTCGGGCAAAGTATAACGCTCAATCACAATTCGGCACAGAATACAACCGTCATATTTTACAGTCTAATTAGGGATTTCCAAGTAAAAAAATATTCCGTCGCAGAGGGACAAGGGGGACAAGGGAGACAAGGAAGAAAGAAGTCTAGTTGAGTAGACAAATTGAATAATTTATTTTTTGGAGTTCCCTTACTGTAGATCGCTTTTTAGTGTTACTTTTTGCTCAGGGACGGAATTAGTTTTTGACTCAAAGGTGATGATGCTAATCCTACCGTCAGCTTCCATATATGCAAACTTCACATCGGCTAAAAATTCTACACCTTGCTGACGTAACTTGCTCATCAACTCATCGTCTGTAATTAATTCTCGTTGCAAATGACGCTGAATCATCCGACCATTTTTTACCAGTAGTAGCGGTGGCTGATTCAGAAAACGTTGGAACTGGGGTATTTTGTAGCCTAACCAGTTCAACAAATAACTCCAAAAAATCACAGTTCCTACCAAGATAGCGCCTTCAGTAATCGATGTATAATTACTTGCCATAGCGTTTTGGGCAGCTTCAGCAAATAATACAACTACGAGTAAATCAGTAATTCCTAATGTTCCTAGTTGTCGGCTAGGAAGGAAACGTAACACTGAGAACAGCGCTAAATAAACCAGCGAACCGCGAATAATCAACTCAAAGACACTGATGCTAGGAACAAAGATTGCCTGCCAATCGATAAAAAACCATTTTTCCATTAGCACTGATTTTCTTCCTTATTCAATAGACTTCTGGAAAAAATCCAGTATCAGGTTATTTATCTGCGTTCTTATTTCATAAAACTGATTTTTATTAGAGGTTAAATCCTTTAATATTTATCAAAGTTATAAACATAATAATCCCACTATTAAGAGATTAGAGTCGCGGATTTCTTCTTTTCTGTTTTAAGCGCTTGGGCTTCTTAAAAGACTTGAATAAGCGATTAATCAAGTTAGAAGATGATTTTTTATTACTAGATGATTGCCTCGTTGGAGCCTTGCCATTATATTCCGTTTTATCAGATAAAGGGATGGCATGTTTCGTTGGTGTTATGCCGTTTCCATACCTTCTGGCATAAACTTGGGTAAATTCAGCCCCAAAAAAAAGAATCTGTGCGGCATAGTTAACCCAAGCCAAAATTACCACCAGCGAACCAGCAGCACCATAAGCCGATCCAAAACTTCCATTACCTAAATATTGTCCTAATAAAAACCTCCCAATTGAGAACAAAACTGAGGTGAGAGAAGCTCCAACTAAAACATCACTCCAAGCAATTTTAACATCTGGTAAAACTTTAAAAATTAGTCCGAATAGGACTGTAGTTATAGCAAAAGAGAGAACAAAATTGACAAGTTGCCAGAGAAAATCGACACCTGGTAACAAGTTGCTAAAGTATGTTACTAATGTTGTCAATGCTGTACTAATTACTAGGGAAACTAATAGTAAAAAGCCAATACCTATGACCATTGCAAAGGACAAAACGCGTAGACGAATGATGTTAGTTACGCCGCGTCCGGGTTTGGGTTTAACTTCCCAAATCGTGTTCATGGCATCTTGCAACTCGGTAAATAAACCAGTAGCACCCACTAGCAGAACAACGATACTAATGATAGAAGCGATCGCTCCTGTCTTTGGTTGGTTAGCATTCTGAATGGCTGATTCGAGAAACTTTGCACCTTCTATCCCCACTAAACCTTGAATTTGTCCAACAATTTGACCCCTTGCGGCCTCTTCTCCAAATACTGCCCCGGCGATCGCAATTACAATAATTAACAACGGTGCAATCGAAAAAATCGTGTAATAAGCTAACGCCGCCGCTAACCGTGAAGCTTTATCATCACTCCATTCTTTGAACGTCTCTTGAAACAACTTCCAAATCGCCTGCCAATTCATCCAACCAGTCTCCTTGTAAGAGGATATCGCTTACTTCCTGTTATATTTCATACTTATTCTCTAGTTAGCGACATCCTCCCAAGGGAGTTTGTAAAGCGTCCTTGAGGAGGAATTTAAGAGTTTTACTGCATTCTGTCGATTGTCCGATACTGAATTGCTTCCGCCACATGACTAGTTTTTAGCTCATCATCTCCCGCTAAATCTGCAATAGTTCGTGCTACTTTGAGAATGCGATCGCTAGCTCTTGCTGATAAACCTAATTTTCTAATGGCTACTTCTAATAAATTGCGACTAGCATCATCTAGCTTGCACCATTTCTGGAGATGACGACTTTGCATTTGGGCATTGCAACGCAGATTTGCTTCACCTTGAAAGCGGGTAATGGCGCGATCGCTTGCTTGTTTAACTCGTTGTAGGACTGATATTGATGTTTCTCCCGTAGGTTGTTGGGTAATTTCTTCTGGTTTCAAGCGATTTACCGCAACTTGTAAATCAATCCGATCCATCAACGGCCCAGAAAGTTTTGCCCAATATTGCTCGCGTTGGCGGGGAGAACAAGTACATTGTTGGATGGTATCGCCATAGTAACCGCAAGGGCAGGGATTGGTACTCGCCACCAAAGTAAACTGCGCGGGAAATGTTACTGATAGTTTAGTGCGGGAAATTGTCACGTAGCCATCTTCTAAAGGCTGACGCAGAAATTCTAAAACATCACGTTTAAATTCTGTTAATTCATCCAGAAATAAGATCCCATTGTGAGATAATGAGATTTCGCCAGGACGAGGGAAACTACCGCCACCAACAAGAGAAGGCCCGGATGCCGAATGGTGGGGACTGCGAAAAGGGCGATCGCGTACCAACGAACCGCGATTTTTCAATAAACCAGCCACCGAATGGATGCGAGTCACTTCTAAAGATTCGGCAAAACTCAGAGGCGGTAAAATTCCTGGTAAGCGCCTTGCTAACATGGTTTTTCCACTACCAGGCGGCCCCACAAAGATTAAATTGTGTCCACCAGCAGCAGCAATTTCTAAAGCCCGACGCGCATGAGCTTGTCCTTTCACATCATGCAAATCTGGACTAGGGTAAGATACTGTTGTTGTGTCCACTATAGTATCCATTTGCACAGGTTTGTAACGCCCTGGATTATTTAAAAGATCCACCACATCAGACAGATGTTTGCAGCCATAAACAGCCAAACCTTGAACCACTGCGGCTTCTTGGGCATTATCAGCAGGGATAACTAAACCTGCGATTCCCATTTTTTGGGCTGCGGCTGCGATCGGTAAAACACCAGCCACCGGACGCAAACTGCCATCTAAAGACACTTCACCCAAGAAGAGATAATCCCCCAACAAATCAGCGCTAACTTGCTCAGAAGCCGCCAAAATTCCGACGCTAATAGGCAAATCGAAACAGGGGCCTTCTTTGCGTAAATCTGCCGGAGTTAAATTGATCACAATTTTCCGCATGGGAAAAGCGAAACCTGCATTTTTCAGTGTTGCTTTAACTCTTTCTCTTGATTCTTGAATCGCTGAATCTGGTAGTCCCAAGACAACAATTCCCGGCAATCCCCCCGACACATCGACTTCCACGCCTACTTTGACGGCATCGATGCCCACAATTGATGCACTCCAGACTCTAGCAAGCATTTCTTATATAACAGTAAACCTTTCAAATCTCTAGCAAATGTCTGGGTAGATTGGCATTAGTGAAATTACAGGGACGATTTTCCGATTGAAATAGGTAAAGGGGAATGGGGAATGGGGAATGGGGAATGGGGAATGGTGTAGTTTAATTACTTGAAAAGCTTTGTAATAAAAAAACATCTTGGGGAGAATCAGCTAACCGGCTGTAACAACGGCACGATCGTTTACTAACTTGCCATCTTCCATATAAACAATGCGATCGGCAATATCTAGAATGCGGTTGTCATGAGTCACTAAGAGAATGGTGCAATCCTGTTCTTTAGCAAGTTTTTGCATGAGGTTAACCACATCTCGTCCAGATTTACTGTCAAGGGCGGCGGTGGGTTCATCTGCTAAGACAATTTTAGGACGACCAACCAACGCACGAGCGATCGCAACTCTTTGTTTTTGTCCCCCAGATAAATCATCAGGATAGTAATTCAGGCGTTCTCCTAATCCTACCTCCTCTAACATTTGGGCTGCTCGGATTTTCATTTCTGTCGGCGAAATATTATTATGCACTTCCAAGCCCATTCTGACGTTCTGGAGTGCTGTTAGGCTACCGTGCAAGTTGTGCGCTTGGAAAATATAACCGTTATTGCGTCGCACTTGGGTAAGTTGTGCTGTACTTGCACCACAAAGTTCTTGTCCCAATATCTGCAAACTACCAGATTGGGCAGAACGCAACCCACCAGATAAGGTGAGAAGTGTAGTTTTTCCAGAACCAGAAGGCCCAGTCATAATAATAATTTCACCAGCGTTAATATCTAGGTTGATATCAAAGAGAACTTGCTTGCGAAGTTGACCATGACCAAAATAATGGTCGAGATTTTTAACAGAGATAACAGGTTGACTAGTCATAAATAACTCGATTACTCGTGATGACCGTCATTTGTCCTTTGTCATTTTTCCTTTGCAAATGACCAGTGACCAATGACAAATGACAATTTCTAAAACATATCTGCGGGGTCAGCAGACTGTAATTTCCGAGTGGCGATCGCACCAGAAATAATACACATGATCATGGTGAGCATTAGCACCGTGGCGGCTCGTGCTACGGTCATGTAAACTGGCAAATTGGTGGCATTACGAGTTAAATGATAAAGTCCTAAAGGTGCGATCGCTCCAGGAATAAAGCCCAAGACTGCCAAAATTATCGCCTCTTCAAACACCACACCCAATAAGTAGAGATTGTTATATCCCATTGCTTTGAAGGTGGCGTATTCTTTGATATGAGAATTCACATCTGTAGAAAGAACCTGATAGACGAGAATCACGCCTACCATAAACCCCATTGCTACACCCAGGCTGAAGATAAACCCGATGGCTGTATTTTTTTTCCAATAATCTGTTTCAAATTCGATAAATTCGGCTTTGGTCAAGACTTTAACATCATTACCCAGATGAGATTCTAAAGCTGCTTTCACCTGTTTGACATCATAGCCTGGTTGTATTTTAAGTAAACCAATACTGACACTACTAGCTTGTCGTCCGGGAAATAGCCGCAAGAAGTTCTGATCGCTGGTAATTAGGTTCCCATCAGCCCCAAAGGAAGCCCCGATTGAAAATAAGCCACTAATGGTAACTGTTCGACGATCAATTTCAGTCGTAACAGGTTTTCCTTGTTCAACTTGAGCGATCGCTTCTTTATAATCTCCTCTGGAAGCGCGATCGAAGAGGATGGTATCTGGCAGCTTTACAATATCTATCTGTCTGTTGACATCCGGTAAATTTAACGCTTGCTTTTCAGGATTGACCCCAATAACTAGTACAGATGTCTTTTGGCGTGTTTTCGGATTCTTCCAATCGATAAAGTTGATATACATAGGTTCAGCTGATTGCACCCCCTGTACATCCATTGCCTGATATAGCCGCCGCCGCGTAAAGGTGGATATATTTAACACGTTACGTCCTTGAGGACTAATTAGGAGAATATCAGCTTGTATACTATTAGGAAGCTTAGTATTACTTTCAAACAAGGCATTCTGAAATCCTAGCTGCATAAACATGAGAACATCAGCGAAAGCAATGCCTCCCAATGCTACCAAGAGACGGCTTTTTTCATGACTCAGTTGCAACCATCCTAGAGGGGTTCGCTGGCGCAGTTGTTGAATAAATCCAATCATAGTTCTATTACCGCCTTTACTTGCAAATTGGTAAACTTGGCAGCTTTGGCGCTAGATGCTTTATCTAGTCGGATATGAACTTCCACTACTCTGGCATCAATATTGCTAGAGGGATCGCTGTTGACCAGATTTTGTCGCTGTACCTGCATCCCCATCCAATCGACGGTTCCCTGTAATTCTCCGGGAAGGGAATCGCTAAGTACCTTTACCTGTTGCCCCGATCGCACTTTGTTAATATCACTTTGGTAAACTTCTGCCACTGCATACATCTGATCGGTTCGACCTAGTTCTACAATCCCGTCATTAGAAACACTTTCTCCGGCTCGTGTATTAATCTTCAAAATTTGTCCGGCTTCGGGGGCGCGGATGTATGCTTGATCGAGTTGCGCTCTAATTTTTTCCACCGTCGCTTGAGCGCTATCTACTTCTGCTTGGGCGTTGGCAATATCTGTCGGACGAATTTCAGCCGTTTGGTTCAAGTTGGCTTTGGCTTCGTTAATTTGCTGTTGCAAGCTGGCGAGAGTTTGGTTGCGGTTAGCTTTGGCTTCTTTAATCTGCTGTTCTAAAGTAGCGACAGTTCTTGTTTTGTTGGCTTGGTTTTCAATTACCTGCTGAGTAGAAGTTTCTGCACTCAAGCGTTTTTGATCGGCTTCTTGACTAGAAATTGCCCCTGCTTTGTATAAAGCGTCATAGCGTTGCACATCTACTTGAGCGTTCCGCTTTTCGGCTGCTACCCGATCTACTGTTGCTTGTAAGCTTTGTCTTTGTCCTTGCAAGTCTGCTTCTAGGCGATCGATTGTGGCTTGCTGAGTTTTGATGTTTCCCTCAAGTTCGACTTGCAAACGGCTGACAGCAGCTTGCTTTGCACCAATTTCTCCCTGTTTAGCTCCGGCTTTTACCTTATCAACGTTGGATTTGGCAACTTGGACTTGTTTTTGGGCTTCAACTAAACTTGCTTGCAAGCGATCGCGACTATCCATAATGGCAATTACCTGCCCACCCTTGACGCGATCGCCTTCTCTCACCAATAGTTTCTGAAGCAGACTTCCTTCGGTGGAAGAAGTTGCAGACAGTTTTATGACTTCTCCGTTTGGTTCTAAACGTCCCAATGCTGTGACTGTTTTGATCGCTGGTTGAACAGCTACGGGTGCTACTGGCTTTTCATTCGCTGTAGCCTGAAACTTTAGCACCGTATAAACACTAGCTCCACCTACGAGCAAAGATGTAATTATCGCTAGTGTAATCGGCGATCGCAAAATATTTGGGGAAGACTTTAAATCTTCTAATTTCCAGTTCTGCACCATACTATCCACCTTTAATCGCTAGCAATTTGTACTAAACTGTTCAGTTCAATTAATGCTAAACTAAACTGAGTAGTTTAGTCAAGAGCAGAAAGCTGAAATTCTCAATTTAATAACTCTGCCTTCAGTTATGCACCAGAATGCTTATCAGCAAGAGGAAAAGGGGCAGGGAACGGAGGGGAAGACCGGGACGGGGCTTGTACCCATGTTCCGCTCCGCACTCGCGCCGGGGGAAAGGGCTTACTCCCCCCGCCTCTTCCGGTCACAACTGAGATTAATGGCATAGGGTAAATTGCCGCATCTATTAAAATTGTTTATAAGAGAGGATGATTAATAAATGGTACGCATAAAAACTGACGAAGTAGATCGAGATCATTCCGTTGATAAAGTAGAGCAAATCCTGCAAGGGGCAATGCGGGAATTCCTGCAAAATGGCTATGCTGGTACAAGTATGGATCGGGTAGCAGTAGCCGCAAGTGTTTCTAAAGCGACAGTCTACAGCCACTTTCAAGATAAAGAGGGACTTTTTAAAGTCCTGATAGAGTCCTTGGCAAATCAGAAGTTTAACTCTCTCTTTGGCGCGGAACCTATGGAGGGAGAACCAAAAATCGTACTGCGCCAATTAGGAACCAAATTATTGGAACAAATGAATAACGACCAGGAACACAGTGCATTTATGCGAGTGCTAATTGGGGAATCTGGTCGTTTTCCAGAATTAACTCAGATTTGTGTTCGGGCGATGATTAAACCAATGTTGGAAACGCTCAATCAATACTTTACTGCTCACCCTGAACTGAATATTACTGACCCAGAGGCAACAGCGAGGATTTTTTTAGGTACATTAGTTAATTTTCATGTTACTCAAGATGTGATGCATGGGAGAGACATTATACCAATGGAAAGCGATCGCTTGATTAATGCGTTGACACACCTGATCGCTAAATGCGCCGATTGATTGGCTATGTCCCATTCTGAGCTTATGGAGGGCTATGGCTTATCCTCCAGCTTTTTTCCTCTCTTAGCATTGAGCTAAAATCCCACGGCTTGATATGAAAACAAGCAATAGCAATGTTTTCACAGCCGTGGGAGTTGTCAAAAGCTGGCACAAATACATCCTCCAGCGATCGCTAGATTAATTAGGCAGGAATGACTTGAACAATTAACGATCGTTTATCCAGTGACTGGATTTTACCTACTTGACTGAGGTCTTTTGCAATTCTGTCTAGCAATTCTCCCGCTTGGTCGCGATATTGATGTTCTCGGCCTCGTAAACGAATGGCAAACTTCACCGAGTCGCCTTTACTCAACCAACCAACTGCTTTTTCAATCCGTAAATTGTAATCAGCAATGCCCACATTTAGACCAAATCTAACTTCTTTTACCGTCGGTCTAGCACTCTGGCTCTGACGTTTTTTCTTTTGATACTGAAGCTTGCCATAATTGAGAATTTTGGCGATGGGAGCTTCTTTACCTTGGGAGACTACAACCAAGTCAAGCTCTAAGCTCTCGGCTAACTGTAGTGCCTCATTGGTGTCGATCAGACCACGATTGTTATTCTCATGGTCAATCAAGAAGACATGAGGTGACTTGATTTGTGAATTAATCAGTTGCTTTTGGATTGCGATAACGAATTTCTCCTAGTTGTTCGACACTTTAAGATTCCAAGTAATGCTAATTTAACACAACACTGAATCAGAGCAACTTTAACCACACAATAGACTACAATCTGTTAAGATATGGAATTGCGGCACTCGCTCTTCAGTCTTTGCGCTATTGCCCATCCAGCTTTTCAATGCTTTTTTATCCGTCCGCCTAAGACTGACACCGCCATTGGTGACAGGCCGATGTTATTTTTGGAGTTTTATGGATTTTTCTACTCTCGGCTTGTCCAATGAAATTATCCGTGCGGTTACAGAGCGAGGGTACACCGAACCTACGCCAATTCAGATACAAGCGATTCCTGCTGTCTTGTCGGGTAGCGATTTGCTAGCTGGGGCCCAAACTGGCACTGGAAAGACCGCTAGTTTTACCCTGCCGCTTCTGCATCGGTTGTCGTCTGACAAGAGTGGCAAAGTTACATCTAATGGATACCGACCGATCCGGGCGCTGATTCTCACCCCGACTCGTGAACTGGCTGCCCAAGTGGAAGAAAGCGTGCGCGAGTACGGCAAATATTTACAGCTAAACTCAATGGTGATGTTTGGCGGAGTCGGTATTAATCTGCAAAAACAGCGTTTGAAGAATCGAGTCGATATTTTGGTCGCGACTCCAGGGCGACTGCTAGACCACGTACAGCAAGGCACGCTCAACCTCTCGCATATTGAAGTTTTGGTGCTAGATGAAGCAGATCGGATGCTGGACATGGGTTTTATTCATGATATCCGCCGCATCCTTGCACTTTTGCCCAAACAGCGACAAAATTTACTATTCTTTGCTACCTTCTCAGACAAAATTAAGGCACTCGCCGCCGGACTGCTCAATAACCCAAAGATGATTGAGGTAGCACGCCGCAACGTTACCGCCGAGACGATCGCTCAAAAAATTTACCAGGTAGACCGCGATAAGAAACGCCAATTACTTGCTCACCTAATTCGGCGAGATAATTGGTATCAAGTGCTAGTGTTTACTCGTACCAAGTATGGCGCTGACCGTTTGGTTAAGCAATTGGGCGAAGACCGCATACAAGCACTGGCAATCCACGGGAATAAAAGCCAGCCGGTGCGTACTAATGCTCTGGCAAAATTTAAGAATGGCAGTTTACAGGTATTGGTGGCCACAGACATTGCTGCTAGGGGTCTTGATATCAGCGAACTGCCCCATGTAGTCAACTTCGATCTGCCCAATGTACCAGAAGATTATGTTCATCGCATTGGGCGCACAGGTCGGGCTGGCGCGTCAGGTGAAGCTGTATCGCTGGTGTCCGTCGATGAATATCCTTTATTAACAGAGATCGAAAAACTGATTCAGCAGCGTTTGCCAAGGGAAGTAGTGGCTGGCTTTGGCCCCAACCCTGATGTTCAGTCTGAAGCAATCCCTAATGGACGGCAACGGCAACACAGACCCAAACCCGAACGCGATCAGCGTCCGGCTCGGACTCCTAAACCGTTACCACGGACATCGGCTAAACGTAAAGCAGCACCACCCGCAACCAATGGCGAGGCATCGCGCCGTTCTGCTAAACGCGATCGCTAATCTTCGTTAGCTGTCTAATAAACTTGGGCAAGATAAGCTAAACCACATCTAGTTTGCATATCTAAAATTTTTATAACTCTTGTGGGGTGGGCATCTTGCCCGCCCTAATTATGCAATTTAAATGTGGAACAGCTTAGTTCTGAGTTCTGAGTAAAGAAGTAAGATTCCCCACTCAGAACTCAAATTGTGTACTCGATCGTCATTACGAATTACAAATTATCTGGTTCGCAATAACTGCACAAAAGTATTACTCACCGTGTTGTCTTTGGTGTCGGCGGCGTATTGAATCAATTCTTCCCGCAGTTCTTTGGCTGCATCTATCTCAAGTAAGGTTGCTAGCAAGAAGTAAACGCCACGAAAACGGGGATCGCCAATTTTATCAACTAATAGTCCTTCGGCGGCATCAGTTTCGCCGAGAAAGTTTTGCACTAAGAAGAAATCCATGATTTTATCGTGGCGGAAGTACCATTCTTTCTTGGCTTCGCCTTTTTCACCTTCCCACTGACGGCTGACTACCATCTTGTATTTTTCGTCTGACAAAGACATGGCGACTTGGTGAAATTCATCTGCGGGTAAGGCTTGTTTGTCTTCGAGTCGCATTTCGTAGACGGCGGCTGAGAATTTCTTCAAGGGAAATTCTTGATTCCATTCTTTGAGGTATTCTGCCACCATTAAATTGTATTGCTGTTCTTGCAGGCGAAATAAGTTAGGGTGTTTGCCTTGTGATAACATCAGCGCTACTACTGTTGGATAGTCGCAAAGGCTGCTTTAATTTCTTGAACATCTTCTGGGGAAAGGGAAGCGGTAATGTTTTGGTATGCCATTGGATATTTACTCTGGTGAATCTGTTTGTTATGATTCCCAGTGAGAAATGCGATCGCACAATAGTTAAGAAGACGCGATTTATCGCGTCTTTATTATTTTTATTATTAACGCGATGGTTTCTTACCAAAGCCATAGTGCAATCTATCCATAATCCAATTTTGGAAGTTGTCAATGTAGCTAAATATGACTGGTACTACCACCAGTGTTAGGAGGGTGGAAGTTGTGAAACCGCCCATAATAGCAATTCCCATTGGTTGACGAACTTCAGAACCCGCACCAATTCCCAATGCCAGGGGCAGAGTCCCTGCGATCGTTGCCAGAGAAGTCATCATAATTGGACGCAGACGTGACACGCCCGATTCTATGAGTGCCTGACGCTGGGTTTTGCCTTGCTGCATATTTATGATTGTGTAGTCAACTAGCAGAATCGAGTTTTTGGTGACAATTCCCAACAGCAGGATGATACCAATTAGGGCATAAAGTCCCAGGGGTTTTTGAGCAACCATTAACGTTACCAGTGCGCCACCTAAACAAAAGGGCAAGGCAGCCATAATCGATAATGGATGAAGAAAGTTGTTATACAGCAGCACCAGAATTGCATAGATACACATTAATGCCAGCCCCAACGCGCCACCAAAGCGCCCGAAAATCTCTTGCATAATTTTGGCGCTACCGGAAGGTTGCTGTACTACCCCTGGTGGTAAGTTTTGCATCACAGGTAGTTTGTTGATTGTTTCTACAGCCTCTCCCAAAGAAATCCCTTGCAAGTTGGCTTCTACGGCAACTTGACGGGCGCGATCGTAGCGGTTGATGGTTGCAGGTCCGCTACCAAAACGGATGTCTGCAACTGCTATCAGGGGAATCAATCTGCCATTTTGACTGGGGACTTGGAGGTTGGTAATTGTGTTGATATCAGCACGGGCTTTCGGGTCGATTTGGACGCGAATGGGGATTTGGCGATCGCTTAAATTAAATTTGGCCAAGTTGGACTCATTATCGCCGATGGTTGCAAGGGAAGCAGTCCGAGCGATCGCTTGTACTGTCACTCCCAAATCTGCTGCCCGTTGCGGGTTAGGAATTACTAAAATCTCTGGTTTAACCAAACTCGCAGTCGAAGACACTTCAACCAATCCACGCAGCGATCGCATCTGCTTTTCTAAGGCATCAGCAGCTTGAGTCAATGCTTGGGGATTTTCACTTCTCAGAACAATTGATAAACCTTTACGACTGTCCCCTGGTGACTGACTTTGAAAACTAATTCTAGCTCCTGGTATTTGCTCAAAGTCAGGGCGGACTCGATCCTCAAACTGTTTTTGGGAAATATTTCGTTCTTCTCTGGGTTTGAGATTAATGGAAAGGGTTGCAGAATCGATCTCTTCTGTCGCTAGTACGCGTTCAACTACTGGGTCTTTTCGGATGATGTCAGTGGCTTGTGTGACTACCTTGTTAACATCTGACAATGTAGAACCAGGAGGTAGTTCTATAGATACGTTAGAAATACCGAAATCGCCATCATCAACAAAACCTTTGGGAATCAAGGGAACCAGCATTAGGCTGGCAATAAAGAAAGCTAAAGCGATCGCCATTGTTGTCAATCTATGGCGTAACGCCCACTGTAAAAGCGATCTATAAGGTTGAAAGCCTTGATGCTTATCATCTCCAAGTTTTCTACTTCCATTGCCACCACCTGGAAGTGTAAATTTAAAATTAAAAATTTTGATTACTCCCCCTGCCCCTCTCCTCTCCTCCTTTAAAAGATACGCCCCCATCATCGGCGTAACCATCCGCGCTACAAGAGTTGAGAAAATTGTGGAAACGGCAACGGTAACACCAAATGGTTGGAAAAACTGCCCTGGAATTCCACCCATAAAAGCAACGGGCATAAATACGGCAATAATCGTTGCTGAACTTGCTATTACTGCTAATCCTACTTCGTCGGAAGATTCAAAAGCGGCTTCCCAAGCTGATTTGCCCATAGCGATATGCCGTTCCATGTTTTCAATTTCCACAACGGCATCATCTACCAAGTTGCCCACCGCCAACGCTAATGCCAACAAAGTCATGTTGTTGAGGGTGTAACCAAGGGCTTGCTGCACTGCAAAAGTGGGAATTATTGACAAAGGTAAGGCAACAGCCGTAATTAATGTTGCTCGCCAGTCCCGCAAAAACACTAAAATAACGATGACAGCCAGCAGCGAAGCTTGAATTAATTCATCAATGGTGCTTTGGTAAGATTGGCGGACAATATCGGCTCTAGTAAAAATTAAATCCAGCTTGACATCTGCGGGAAGTGTTTTTTCCAGTTCTTTAACTGCGGCTTTCACTCCTTGTTCCACTGTCACCAAAACACTGCCAGTACTACGCAACACCTGGAAAGCCACCACGGGTTGATTATTTAAGGTGGCGGCTTGGCGCACATCGCCAAATTTATCTTCTATAGTTCCCAAACTGGATAATGGTACGGAACCACCTTGTGGTAAGAGGATTTCGTAAGTTTTCAAAATATCCACACTGGTGGCACTTCCTAATGTACGGATACTTTGTTCGCTACCGCCAACTTCAGCCCGTCCACCAGGTAAGTTAATATTCAAAGTGCGGATTTGGTCGTTTACCTGGGTAGCGGTGATACCCAGAGATTGTAAGCGGTTTGGATTAAGATTAATCCGAATTTCTCGGTCAACTCCACCGATCCGCTGAATTTGCGCCACACCACGGACTCCTAATAAGGCGCGGCTAATGGTTTGATCGACAAGATTGCTTAATTCTTCTACAGAACGCCGATCTGATTTCACTGCGTAAGTAATCACCGGTCCGCCGGCAAAATCCAGACGTTCCACAACTGGATCGTTGATATCTTGGGGTAAATCTTGACGAATTTGAGCGATCGCATTGCGGACATCATTGGTGGCGCGATCGCTATTTGTGCCCAAAACAAAGTTGATTGTCGTCGTAGAATTTCCATCGCTGACAGTGGAAACCATAAAATCGATATTACCCAACCCCGCGACGGCATCTTCAATTTTTTTCGTCACTTGCGATTCGAGTTCTGCCGGCCCCGCACCCGGTTGGGTGACTTTAATCAAAACTGTTGGTATATCGATATTTGGGTTAATATCAATCCCCAAGCTGATGAAGGAGAACCAGCCCACCACTGTCAAAATTAAAAATAAAACTATCGTGGGAACAGGTTTTTTGATCGACCAAGCTGAAATATTAAAGGACATGAGGAAATTTTAGATTTGTCATTTGTTATTAGTCATTAGTCATTTGTCATTTGTCATCGGTTATTTCTCCCAAATCTCCCCATTCCCTTTTACTTTGCGACTCGAACCTTATCGCCATCTTTGAGATAGCCTGCACCATCAACTACGATGCGATCGCCTAATTGCAAACCACTCTTGATTTCTACTTTGTCCTCATTTGCAGGATCTCCTAACTCTACTTTCTGGGTGCGGACTATATCTCCACTTGATAAGGTGAATACAATTACACTTGAGTCTGCTTGAGACTGGACTGCTTTTTGCGGCACTACCATTGTCATCCCAGAGTTAGTAGTAATTGCAGCATTAGCAAACATCCCTGGTTTAAGTAAAGTTGTTGGCGGTAAGTCAATTTTGACTGTAGCCTCACGCCTTTGATCGTTCACCTGTGGTTGGATGTCTCTGACTCGTCCCTGCGATCGCACGCGCCGATCGACATCTGAAGTAATTTGCACTGATGCGCCAATTTTCACCTGATTTAATTGAATTTCGGGCACCTTCGCCTGAAGTTCTAACTTTTCATCTCGGATAATCGAAAATAGCTTTTGTGTGCCACCAATCACAGTTCCCACCTGGGTTTGCGGTGGTACACCAGTCACATCACCGACTCTAGCAAGTTTCTCAGCAATTACTCCTGCAACCGGCGCACGGACCACAGTTTGTCCCAACTGAGTTTGGAGTTGTTGCACCTTAGCAGCACTGCTGCGGACATCAGCTTTGGCTTTGTTGATGATAGCTTTGGCGTTACCAATATTCGCCTGGGCGCTACCAATATTCGCCTGGGCACTACGCAGATTTTCTTGGGATAAATTCACAACTTGTATGGCAGTTTTCACAGCGTAGGAACGAGTATCGAGTTCTTGGTTACTAATGGTTCCAGAGTCAGCGAGTTGTTGATAGCGCTGATAATTCTTGGCTGCTTCTTCTAGCTTTGCCTTAGCTTGAGCTAAATCTGCTTGTTTTTGCTGAACTATGGCTTTATTTGATGCCAAATCTGCCTGCTTGGATGCCAAATCTGCTTGTTTTGATTCTACATCTGCTTGTTTTGATTCCACATCTGCCTTTGCTTGGCTAATTTGATTTTGTAGTATGGAACCATCTAACACCGCCAACACTTGACCTTTTTTGACAAAAGCCCCTTCTTTGACATCTTCGGGGATACTTTTGATTTGTAAGCCGTTTGTCTGTGGTAAAACCGGAATTAAATCACTCGCGGCTACAGTTCCAGTAGTTTTAAGGGTGCGGACAACACGGGCGGTTTCTACTGTGGCGATGGTGACTGTCATCGATGGGTTAACTTGTTTATCTGCTACCGGGCTTTGTTGACGGGATGGAAGACGACTTAATACACCCATCCCACCAAAGGCGATCGCAATTCCTAAACCAGCACCCAAGAATAATGGCTTCAACCATGCCCTGGTTGGTTTTTGATCTGATTTGCTTAAAAAGCTAGCATCTTCAGAGATTACGGGTTTTGTCACCTCAACTTCTGAAATACTTTCATCGCTCACAGTCCCACCTCCACTTTCTGTCTATGCATACCAATCTTGGTATTTTCTTAAGAAAACTTGAACTTTATTTACTTCCCATCAACTATGACCCATTTCATAGTAAATGTCTTTCGCTGACAACAGTATATAATACAACTATTTAACTAAGAGTAATTACCAAGGTAGATGCTTAGAAAATTTATGTAGATTATGATATAAAAAATTATCTCATCTCATCTAGCTACTCTAGGTCACACACTATATGGATTTAGATCGCTGTCAACCAATGCTTAATATGGAAAACTGAATAAAGCGAATCTAGATTTATTTAATTAGAATATGAACAGTCGGTGTATTTTATCAAACCAGCAAATTATTTTGTCTACGCAACTTTTAATTCCTCTAAAGCGTTTGTGTTATCAGGAAGCCATGCATCCAGGCATAGATCGAGCTAGCGTCCACAGCTACACGTGAGTTACAAAGGAGCAAACTCCATAATTCCAGCCAGGGCGGCTCTGATGATGGAATTTTGAAATCAATCAATCAAATCAATAAATAATTGGTATTTACCAGAGTAACCATATATGTTCAATGCCACTGAAATTTTAATTGATGCCTTTGTAGATGAAATACGAGAAGGCTACCGTCGCACTTATGGCTGCTTCAAAAATGATTATCAGGATATTATCGCCTGGGCTGGTAACATGGCTTTGGAAAACATTGCCAATAGTGATGCCCTTTATCACAATGTTGAACATACCGTTCTTGTCACCCTTGTGGGGCAAGAAATCTTACGTGGCAAACACATCAGAGAAGGCGGTGTTTCCAGTGAAGACTGGTTGCATTGTATCATTTCCTTGGTCAGCCATGATATTGGCTACGTTAAAGGAGTTTGCCGACAAGATCAAGAAGGAGCAGGTTTATATTCCACAGGTAAAAATGGCAGAATGGTTTCTGTAGCTCCTGGCGCTTCTGATGCCAGTCTCACGCCGTATCATGTTGATAGAGCCAAGCTTTTTATTGATGAACGTTTTGGAGGTCACAAGTTAATAGATGCTGAGGCAATTAAGAGCAATATTGAATTGACTCGGTTTCCTGTGCCTGCGGCAGAAGATCATCAAGATACAAAGTGCTTTGCCGGATTAGTTCGGGCGGCTGATTTGATTGGTCAACTAAGCGACCCGCGTTATCTGAAGAAAATTACTTCTTTATTTTACGAGTTTGAAGAAACTGGTGTAAATAAAGTTTTGGGCTATCAAACCCCTGCCGATTTACGGAATAACTACGCTAAATTTTACTGGAATGGTGTCTATCCCTATATTCAAGACGGACTGCATTATCTGTCATTGACACAACAGGGCAAACAAATTCTGGCTAATCTCTACTCAAACGTATTTGTTGTAGAACACGAAAAACAACAGCAAGAACAGCAGCGTTATTTAGAGAAATTAGCAGTGGGGAGTTGATAGTTGGGAGACGCGATTAATCGCGTCTGTACAAGATTTGGTAGAGACGCGATTAATCGCGTCTGTTGAGAATTATTAATCATGAGTTATGAATTAAGATAAAAGTTTAAGAACTGATAACTCATAATTTATAACTCCTAAATACTATGGATTGGTGGCGACGACTAAAGAAAAATCCTTTGGCACAATTTGGGGCGATTTTGCTGTTAATTTTCTACATAGCAGTAATTGCAGCAGATTTCGTGGCTCCTTATGACCCTTACGCCTCACAGCCCAATGGTTCATTGCTACCCCCAACTCAGATCCACTGGGTTTCTCAGTCAGGGCAGTTTATCGGGCCCCATGTTTATCCCACGACTCAGGGAGACACAAATTTAGAAACAGGCGATCGCAAACTCATTGTAGACTTCAAAAAGCCATCACCCCTGCGTCTATTTGTCTCCGGGCCAGAATACCGATTGTTACAGATGAGTTTGCCATTACCTCCAAAGTGGGATGAAGTCACAATCTTTGCCGGTATTCCCTTAAATTGGCATTTATTTGGCACAACAACTGGCGCAAAAATCAACATTTTGGGCACTGATGACCAAGGACGCGACCAATTTAGCCGCTTGTTGCATGGCGGTCGCATTAGTATGTTTATCGGGATTTTTGGCATTATTATTACCTATCCCCTCGGTTTGCTCATCGGTGGAATTTCCGGTTATTTCGGCGGTGTGACTGATAGCGTCATCATGCGTTTGGCAGAAGTGCTAATGACTTTTCCTAGTATTTATCTTTTGGTGACTTTAGGGGCAGTCTTACCAGCTGGTTTAAGCAGTACCCAGCGCTTTTTGCTAATTGTGGTGATTACTTCGGTTATTAGCTGGGCTGGTTTAGCACGGGTCATTCGAGGACAAGTACTATCAATTAAAGAGCGAGAATTTGTCCAAGCGTCACGCGCGATGGGTGGAAACCCAATTTATATCATCCTCCGCCACGTTTTACCGCAAACGGCTAGTTATGTAATTATCTCTGCTACTCTTGCAATTCCCAGCTTTATTGGTGCAGAGGCAATATTGAGTCTCATTGGTTTGGGAATTCAACAACCAGACCCTTCTTGGGGCAATATGCTTTCTCTCGCTAGCAATGCTTCAATTTTGGTACTGCAACCCTGGTTAATTTGGCCGCCGGCTGTACTGATTATCCTCACAGTCTTAGCATTCAACTTACTCGGTGATGGGCTAAGAGATGCCCTTGACCCCCGCAGTTTGAGAAGATAAGCCTTCAAAATAGCAAATACGAGCGCACAGATTAGTCCGATAAATCAGAGTTACAGTAGATGCTGATGGAATTGACTACAACTTTTCATGCCCTCAAAGAATGGGCTGTCACCATAAACGCCTTGGAAAGTGGCAAAACAATTATGTTGCTCCGCAAAGGTGGTATCCATGAACGAAATGGACATTTCCAAGTTGCCCACAGGCAAATTTTGCTTTATCCTACTTATGAACATCAACAAGCTTTCATGCTGAAAGCGGAGTATGCTAATCGTGTCTATCCAGTAACATCAGGTTGGCATCCTGAAACAGTTCGTATTGGTAGTTGGGCTGAAATTACCGATATTTTGCCAGTTAGTAACGAATTTCTTGTTAACGCCTTGCTTCCTTTCCATATTTGGAACGAGGATTTTATTAGCGATCGCCTCAAATGGAAACCACGCCAGCCCCTTTATATTCTCCTCCTGCGGACATATAAACTACCCCAAGAGCAAGAAATTCCTTACGATCCTAAGTACGGGGGTTGTAAGTCATGGATTGATCTAGATCGACCAATTGACTTGCAAGGAACAACACCAGTTTTATCTAACTTTGCATACACCCAATTAGTAGAGACAATTCGCGGGATTATTGGCGATAAGCTGTATGCTTCATCCTTGTAATAATTAGTACCGCTTCTCTAGGAGACGCTATGCGTAATTCGTAATTCGTAATTCGTAATTCGTAAGGGTTTTAGACGTTTCAAGGTGGGTAAAAAGTTTTGGTCAAAAATTCCTCTGTAAGCTCTTTTCTCTGTGTTCTCTGCGCCTCTGTGGTTCAATAAAATACTTTTCTACCGCCGAGATACAGAGAACGCAGAGATTTTAAGAGTCACCTTGAAATGGCTAGTTGTATAATTTATGAGTTGACAAAAAAGCCAAGAAGTGCATAAAGAAAATGCAGAAAAACAAGCGATCGCTTCATAACTCAAGATAAATGCTTGTTTTCTTAACAAGTTCCTCAAATTGTTTTGCTATAAGTATAAATATAGGGCGAAAATCTTTAAGAAATTTAAAATTCAAAAGTCGCTAAACATAGTTGAGGGATCGATCGTTTTTGACAGGAAACCCGAAACCGTAAAGACCAATTACCAGCAAAATCGGAGGTCTATTATGATGTTTAAAAAGATTCTAGTTGCATTAGATCGCTCGGAAATAGGACAACAGGTTTTTGAAGAAGCGTTGGGTTTAGCAAAGTTAACACAAGCTAGCTTAATGCTAGTGCATGTCTTATCTCCAGAAGAAGACGGTAGCCCTTACGTACCTGTATTGTCTAATTTTGACTACTATCCAGGATTGAGCAGTCAAAGCTTTGATTTATACCAAAAGCAGTGGGATACCTTTAAAAATTTAGGAATCCAGATGCTGCAATCTTTCTGTGCCCAAGCGAACACAGCAGGAGTAAGTACAGAATTTACACAAAATGTTGGTAATCCTGGCCGGGTTATTTGTGACTTAGCCCATAGTCATGGTGCTGACCTAATTGTTATGGGGCGGCGGGGTCATTCTGGGCTAATGGAACTATTTCTCGGTAGTGTGAGTAACTACGTTCTTCACCATGCTCTTTGTTCGGTTCATGTTGTGCATCTTTCAGTTGCTGTTAAAAAAGATGGAGTTGTCAAAAGAACTACAAGTACTTTAAGCGTTAACTAACTACTACTTTTCAAACTAGTTCTATAGAGTCAAATCGCTACTGCCTATCCTTAACGGCACGGTATTGGGCTAAGATGGAGCGATCGCTTTTTCAGTGAAAAAGAAAAAGTCTGCTATCCAAAATTAGAGTTGAGAGCGAAAAGTGGATCTATGAAAGAAGATACTATCGAGATCGCTGGTTTTCATGCTCATGTTTACTTTGATACTGCGAGTCGAGATGTAGCCGCGCGTGTACGTGAAGGATTGGGCGCTAGGTTTGAGGTGCAACTCGGACGCTGGTTTGATAAGCCCATCGGGCCACACCCAAAAGGAATGTATCAAGTTGCTTTCTTACCGAATCAGTTTGATAAAGTCGTTCCCTGGTTAATGCTCAATCGTGAGGGATTGGATATCCTCGTCCACCCTGAGACAGGCGATGCTGTCGCAGACCACGCGGTTCATTGTTTATGGTTAGGAGAAAAGCTAGATTTGAATATTGAGTTTCTTCGACAGCTTAGTTCGACTGTATCTAATTAAGGGAAGTAGCTCACTTGATTGGGTAAACAAAGTTCTGGTCTGAGGCGTAAAACTTTATTATGAGGACTAAAGTTCCCACTATAAACCTTTAATGATTTACGCCATCCTACTCATGCGATCGCAAGAAAGGGAAGATAGATAAAGTAATTCCAAATAACCGTTTATTAACATGGCCTTTGACAATATAAATGAGGCATCTGTTTTACAGAATGCTATGCTATTAATCAGCATTATCATAAAAATAAATTTTTTTGATGAAAAATATCTCTGCGAAGGAAAAAATTGCAGGCATTTCTCTATTTGGCAAACCTAATTTCAGAGTCACGAAAAAACAGATTTTATTTAGTACCCTGATTCTATGCCTTGGTTTGCTAGCACTGGGAAGTTTCTGGTTTAAATCTAGATATAAATTTGATAATCAGATGAGTGTAAAACTACAAGAATTATCTAATGTTGATTATCCCGTCAATCCCGCACCTTTAAGCAAAAACTTTCAAAGATATTCTCAGAGAAAATTAACAATTATCAAGAGAGATGATACACATTTCGATTTTGTGTTTGAGCCAACAGACACAAAAACGGCAAAAATAGTTATAAGAAATGTTGATTTAGAGCTATTAGTCCCGAAAGCACCCAAATGGGTTAAAAAAGATCGAGGTTTAGAAACAATCGCTTTTACAGACCGAGAGTGGAATAGACAACAGGTTAGTTTTCCTGCTAATTCACCAAATATAGAAATTATTGGAGGAGACGGTTTTGAAAAGCAAAACCTTGTAGAAGTAGCTTTGGCTAATAATTGTTTAAATGCTGGATTTTGGGAAATTTTACTTTTCACTAAAGATGATGGCAATAAATCCCTTTATTATCAAAGTTGGTTTACCTTCCCAATGGGACATTACAAAAATATTTTTGAAAAAATTAATAATATTTCTTATTGGCAACATTGGTGGAAATTAGAACACTGGCAAGATCCAAGCGGCACAATAGTCAAAACTAATCTTCTGAGAAACGTAATCGATCAAAAAGAAGTTGCTACTCAATTTCCCCTTGATGAAAAGATAATTGTATCGGGAGAGCAAAGTAGAAAAGTTAGAACTACGCTAGCAACAAATATCACCAAGTGGAGAGATTTTTACGACACTAAAAATGAAATTAAATTTGCCAGTTTTCGACCGCCAGGATTTTACGATCAAAACAAGCCTTGGGGAAATCAATATTGGAGAATAGGCAAATTTGATAAAGCCATTTTAAGGAACGTTAAACCGATTGGCGTTGCCAAAAATTTACAAGAAATAGAGTTAGTATTCACCGATACTAAAACTAATGAACAAAATCGATTATTCATCAGTGGTATCGATCTTAAAAAGCTTCCTAAATTGCCTGTAGAAGATTATCCTAAAGGCTTATATATGCCGATGGGGATTGGGATACCTCCTTTTTATCAAAGCTATGATGACTTAACAAAAAACCATCCAGATGTCAGCCCATACTTCAGTTTTTTACTAGATTCACAGGAGCGGTGGATAGATCATCACCATTTAGCAGTTGATGGTTCAGTGATGCATCTCGATAAAGATAACCCAAACCTTTTGCATCTTTACTTGCTATCTTACGAAAGGAATACTTTGATAGCTCATTTTTTGATAAATTTAAAATAGATACATCCCTTCTCTTATTCTCTAGTAAGAGAAGGAAAATCTTTATAGATGGAATTGAAGTAACTGGTTAATTTTAATATTTAGTCAATTTGTACTTGCTTAAGCAAAGCTATCCACATATCAGACGGATCTGAATAATAATCAACTTCTTCAACTTGATATTGATAAGATTCACAACCTTCTCGTAAGATAATGCGATCGCAGGGTTTAATGCCTTTACCTACTCCAGTCATGTATCCTAGTATTCCTTCATTGATGCGCTCAAATACGTAGTCACTTCCATAAACTAGCTGGCTATAATCGTGGATTTTATTCTTCTGCTTTAATTCGTTTCCTGGAAAGCTAACTAGAGCTAACTTACTTAAAAAACTAAAACTTAAGTTCATACCTGTCCCGATCAAAAACATAAGTGAGTTCTCCCAAAGAAGAAATCTATAACAAATAGTTCTGGACTCAAGGTTAATCTCAATCCCTTTCAATCACCAATCTAGAATCGAACAGGTGAACAATCTAGTTAGTAATCAACCACATTGACAGCTATTAAAGGCAATTTATCACCCAATGTCTAATTAAGTAGTTTGTTGAGAAGGTACTTAATAATAATCTTAAAAGAAGATCAATAATTTGCAATTATTTTTTCTTAAATCTTAATTTTAGTTATTAATACTTGAGTTAATGTTTGATTTTACTTCCTGATATCTTTTGACCGATAACCATCTAAATTTACAGTACCATCAATCGCAGCTTCAACTGTAAAATCACCGAATTATTAGACAAGATGGGGTCAGATATGACATTCTTTTACTTAACTAGATAACTTTAAATTTGTAAAGATTTTATATTTTAAAAATTCCATCTATGTATATTCTTGACTATAAATAGAATTTACTCCTTACTTGTGCTTTTTAGAGCTACATCTATGTGCTTCAGTAGTACTTCTAGGGTGGAAGAATTATCTAAAACTATATCTGCATAAGCCAATTTTTCTTCAATAGATAATTGGCTATTGATTCGAGCTTGTGCCTGTTCTCGATTTAAATGGTTTCGTTGGATCAATCTTTGTAGTTGTTGTTCTTGGGAACAATGCACTACCCATATTTCTGTAACCAAATCAGTCATTCCTGCTTCAAATAATAGAGGCACTACTAACACCAGTGTTTCTGAGGAAGATAGAGAAATTGCTGTGAGGAAGCGATCGCGCACATCAGGATGAATCAAATTATCTATCCAGTTGCGTTCATCTTGACGATTAAAGATAATTTCGCCTAACTTTTGGCGGTTGAGGCTGCCATCTGGAAGTAAGATTTTTTCGCCGTAACGTTGAGCGATCGCACCAAGAATAGGCGAACCTAAAGATACTGCCTCTCTTGCATAAATATCTGCATCCAGAATCGGCAGATTATAAGCGCTAGCTAAATAATTAGTGACAGTGGTTTTGCCTGTGGCAATACCTCCGGTTAAGCCGATTATACGTTTTGTCATTTGTCATTGGTCATTTGTCATTGGATATTAAGAATTGGTTGCCCATGTTATTAGTGCTTGGGTTAAACCATCTAAAGTATATTCTTGGGCTTCTACATCTACACGCCCGAATAAAGCATGACAGGTTTTAGAGGTTTGAGGCCCGATAGAGGCAATACAAACGCCCTCTAAGAATTGACTAGCATCAGAGTTATTGGAAAATATCTTGTCAGTAAGCTGACAGAAAAATTGCACAGTTTTAGAACTTGCAAAGGTAATTATATTTACCTTACAGTTTTGGAGAGCTAATTCTGCGGCAGGTGGAACACCACTAGGACAACAAGATTGATATGCAGCAACTTCAATTACTTTTGCTCCCTTGAGAGTTAATTCCTTAACTAAAACTTCTCTTCCGCCGCTTTCGACTCTGGGAAATAAAACTTTTTTACCATCCAGTTCCTCTGGGAAATTTTCTACTAAAGAATCAGCAACAAAGTTGGGAGGAATAAAATCTGCTTGGAGAGAGTATTGTTTGAGACTATCGGCTGTTTTCTCGCCAACTACAGCAATTTTGATACCTGCTAAGGCACGAGTATCTTTACCTTGGGCGATTAACCTTCCAAAAAAGTAATCTATGGCATTGGTAGAAGTGAGAATTAACCAGTCGAACTGAGATAAATGAGCGATCGCATTATCCAAAGCTACCCAACTGGAGGGCGGGCCGATTTCTAATGTAGGCATTTCGATGACTGATGCACCTAATGCGATGAGGCGATCGCTAAATGTACTTGACTGTCCAACTGAACGTGTCACCAAGATTGTTTTGCCAGTGAGGGGTTGGGTAGAGGCGGAGAGGTTGCTTAACATTGGAGTTTGGGGTGTAGTCGAATCCTGACAACCTATTTTCTCAGGTTGTAAGTACTTATTTAGCCCAACAACTTCGCCAACAACAATTACCGCCGGGGAAAGTGATAATCCGGTGGTTTGTTCCAAAATATTGCCCAATTGCGCCATCCAAATTTGTTGACGAGGAGTTCCTGCCCAACGAACGATCGCAATGGGTGTTAAGTGCGATCGCCCGTTTCGCACCAGTTGATGTACAATTTCTGACAGATGTTGCCCTCCCATCAAAATTACCAGTGTCTCTAAGCGTGAGAGTGCCTCCCAGTCTAAAACCTCTGGTTCATGAGCTGTAAGCACTGCAAAACAACGACTCAATACCGGATCTGTAAGCGGAATTCCTGCTAATAAGGGTGCTGCAAGGGCTGAGGAAATTCCTGGTACTAGTTCAAAATCACAACCAGATGCCTTTAAAGCCTCAATTTCGGAAGTACAACGCCCAAAAATCAACGGATCGCCTGATTTAAGCCGTACAACTTGTTTTTTTTCCTGGCAATGCTTTACTAGTAACTGATTAATCTCACCTTGAGTTGTGCTAGGTTTACCACCGCGTTTCCCAACATCTAACTTTAAGCAATTAGGTGGTACACACTGCAATAATTGAGCATCTACCAAAGCATCGTAGACTAAAACTTGAGCAGTAGCTAAGAGATTGTAAGCTTTTACTGTTAGGTATGCCACATCTCCAGGCCCAGCACCTACAAGGTAGACTTTCCCCCTTTCTTTAATCTTTGTCATTTATCATTTGTCATTTGTCATTTGTCATTTGTCATTTGTCATTTGTCATTTGTCATTTGTCAATAATCAATAGTTCTTTTTCCTCTGCTT